>CAZHLV010000146.1:0-1817 GCA_964533415.1 uncultured Hyphomicrobiales bacterium | reverse complement strand
TGAATGGCGCGGGCTGGGGGAAGTGCCCTACAGCGCGCTGAAAATCAACAAGCGTTTTGCTGCTTTTGATGCTGAAGAACGCTTTGAACTGAGCTTGAATACGGCCAGTGATGTGAAGGGGTGTGAATGTCCGGCCATTTTGCGGGGAGTGAAAAAACCGACGGATTGCAAGCTGTTCGGAACGGTCTGTACCCCGGATAATCCGCAAGGCTCGTGCATGGTCTCATCGGAAGGCTCCTGTGCGGCGTACTGGAGCTATGGGCGTTATCTTCCTGAAAAGCAGGCGGCAAGCGCATGAGTAAAAACATGATTAAATTTCCGCTACGCATGAATATGCGAAATGGCCGGGTGGAGATGACCCACGGGGCAGGTGGGCGAGCCATGGCGCAGCTTGTGGATGAGCTGTTCGTGAAACATTTTGATAATGATCTTTTGCGCCAGGGCAATGATCAGGCGCTCTTTGATGCGCCAAGGGGGCGAATGGTGATGAGCACGGACGGGCATGTGGTCTCGCCGGTGTTCTTCCCCGGCGGCGATATCGGGTCGTTAAGCGTGCATGGCACCATCAATGATGTGGCCATGGCCGGGGCGCGGCCGCTTTATATTTCCGCCGGGTTTATCCTGGAAGAGGGATTTGCGCTTGCCGAACTGGAACGCATCGTGATCTCCATGGCCGGGGCTTCGCAAAAGGCCGGTGTTCCGGTGGTGACGGGGGACACCAAGGTGGTGGAACGGGGCAAGGGGGACAAGGTTTTCATCACGACCACCGGGGTGGGAGCTGTTGCGGAAGGGGTGAATATCTCGGGTTCCAATGCACGGCCGGGTGACAAGGTTCTGGTGAACGGATTTGTCGGCGATCATGGGGTGGCGATTTTATCCAAACGGGAAAATCTTGAATTTGAATCGCAAATCCGCTCGGACAGCGCGGCGCTGCACGGGCTTGTGGCCAGGATGCTGAAAGCTGTGCCGGATATCCATGTGTTGCGTGATCCGACAAGAGGCGGGCTGGCAGCGGCGTTGAATGAAATTACCTGGCAATCGGGTGTTGGCGTTCACCTGCATGAAGCCGCCATTCCCATCCGCCCGGATGTTCATGCGGCCTGCGAGCTTCTGGGGCTTGATCCTTTATATGTGGCCAATGAGGGCAAGCTGATTGCGATTTGTCCGGCGCAATACGCGCAAAAATTGCTGGCAGCCATGCAGGGGCATGAGCTTGGATGCGATGCGGCGATTATCGGTGAGGTCAGGCGTGATGAAAACCACCTTGTAACCATGGAAACCGGTTTTGGCGGCTCGCGTCTTGTTGACTGGCTTGCCGGCGAGCAATTGCCGAGGATTTGCTGAATGCGGATATTGCTTCTTGTCCATGGGTTCAATGCGCTCAGTCAACGGATTTTTGTTGAACTGGAGGGGTTGGGACATGAGGTTTCTGTTGAATTTGATATTCATGATGATGTGAGCCTCGAGGCGGTTGAATTGTTTCGCCCCGATGTCATCGTGGCGCCGTTTCTCAAACGCGCCATTCCCGAGCCGGTCTGGTCGCGGTATATCTGCCTGATCGTGCATCCCGGCATCCCGGGCGATCAAGGCCCCTCGGCGCTGTACTGGGCCATGTTGAATGGCGAGATGCGCTGGGGCGTTACGGTGTTGCAGGCAACGGCTGAAATGGATGCCGGACCCGTTTGGGCATATGCAGAATTTGATATGCGCGAGGCGGCAAAATCAAGCCTTTATCGCCGTGAGGTTACAGAGGCGGCGGTTGGAGCCGTAAAAAGCGCCATTGCGAGGCTGCAAGGGGGAGAAGTGAAGCCGCCCCG
>CAZHLV010000145.1:0-5080 GCA_964533415.1 uncultured Hyphomicrobiales bacterium | reverse complement strand
AAATTCTCCCGTTTTTCTGCTGCGGTGCTAATGGCTTTTGCCCTTGGGGCGGGATCTGCCGTTGCGGGGGGGAGCCATAATGACGGCCATGGCAGCAAGATCGGCAAGCCCGGCAAAATGGCGGCGGTAAATCATGTGGTGAAAATCAAGGCCCATGATACGGCCTTTTCTCCCAGGTCGATCACGGTTCGCAAGGGCGAGACGGTTCGCTTTATCATTACCAATACCGGCGACCTGGTGCATGAGTTCAATATCGGGACCGTGAAGATGCACAAGGCGCATCAGGGCGAGATGATGAAAATGATGGAGAGCGGCATTTTGCAGGCGGATCGTATTGATCATCAAAACATGAAAATGGGTGGCAAGATGCAGCATAATGATCCCAATTCGGTGCTGTTGGAGCCGGGGGAGCGAAAGGAAGTGATCTGGACTTTCACCAATCCCGGAACGCTCAAATTTGCCTGCAATGTGCCGGGGCATTATGAAAGCGGCATGGTGGGGAATATCAATGTGAAACAGGGCGCCAAGTGAACTCGTAAGGTATGAGGTTTTCAAGGTGTTTTTTGAAATGGCCTATCCCTTCCGGGTAACGGGATTGTGATTCTTCTTTTGCAACATTGTTTCTCACTCCGTTAACTCCTGAGTGTATTCTGAATGCTCCTTTTAACCTTGATGTGAACTGACCATGCTGTCTCGTTTAATTTCAGCCTTGCTTTTTACCCTTCTCATGGCTTTTGCCGTGAGCGGGATAACAATGCCGGGGGTTGCGGCGATGCTGGCGCATGGGGATGGAGCGGCTCTTGAAGGTTCTCATGAGAACCGTGCAGAGGGCCTGGCAGTTCTGGATGGGCTGAACTGCCGCTTGCACCACCTCGTCTTGTGCCATGTTGATTGCCAAGCTCTCTTTTTGCGCCAGGCGGGGCAGCGAAATCTTGCATCTTCAAAAAAACGTATAGGGATTTCACGTCCTGTTCTTGCCGGGGATCGCGCCTTGTTTGCGGCGCCTGCTCTGGAGAGATTCCCGGTCACTTCCCTGTCTCTTTATGCTCGGTTCAGGTCTCCCTATGCTGGTTACCGGGCGCGTACAGGCCGGCAACTCAACTAGCTTTCTTCTCTGCTGGGGGGGTAAGTTGCGCATGTAAATGCGCAGATTCCCCCTTCAACGACAGCCGCTTATTCCAGGATTTCGAGCCTTTGGCATCGCAAACCGGGATTGGTGTTCACGTGGAAAGGAAAAGCAATGGAATCCATAATTTTCAAAATATCTCATAAAGCGCAAGGCGCCATGAATTTGGTCCTTGCGGTGGCGGTGTACGGGCTGTTCGTGCCGGTGCTTTCAGGGGCGCATGCTGCGCAGATTTACACGCAGTCCAGATTTATACTGATGGAAAATGGTGTGCTCAAACCGGTGCGCTCACGCAGTAAAACCTATTCGCGCGGGGCAAGCCTGCGAAAGAAGATGGCAAGGCAAAGGAAAAGCCTTGCGCTCAAGGAGGCTGCCAAGCGCAAGGTGCAATATACCCGCCCGACCCGCCGCCGCAGCCTGAAAGGCATGAAGCGAGCTTTTGTTGGCTCTTATGCGTCAGGTTCCAAGGCCGCCTTTGCGCCCATATTCAGCCGGGCTACCCTTGATTCAATACGCAGCGCCATTACCCGTTATGAAGCGATTGTCAGGGCGGGGGGATGGAAACGTATTCCCGGTCAGAAGGGGTTGAAGCATGGCGATGTTGGCGAGCGCGTAGCGCTGGTCAAACAGCGATTGATGCGCAGCGGTGATTTTCCCATGGCCCGGAGCGTTACGAACCGTTTTGATGAGACCTTGGATAAAGCAGTAAAACGTTTTCAGGAGCGTCATGGTCTCAAGGCCGATGGCGCGGTTGGCGGCAAGACGATCAGGGCCATGAATGTCAGCGCGATGCAGCGTCTTGCCCAGCTCAAAATAAATCTGATACGCCTTGAGACGAAACTTCAAAAACCGCTCCCGGCACGTTTCGTGATGGTCAATATTCCTGAATACAAAGTGGAGATTGTTGAGAACAACAAGGTGCGGGCGCGGCATAATGTGGTTGTAGGTCGAAGCTCGCGGCAGACCAATATCATTACCGCCAAGATCACCCAGACTAATTTTTATCCCTATTGGCATGTGCCGCAATCCATTGTGGTGAAGGATTTGCTGCCGCGTTTGCGCCGTGGGGAAAATGTGCTGGCCAAAATGCGGATGAGTGTCTCGCATACATGGGGCGGGCGACCGCTTGATCCGGCGCGGATTGACTGGAGTTCACCCAAGGCGGCCGCGCTGAAATTCAGGCAGGATCCGGGGGTTGATAATGCTCTTGGCATGTTGCGGATCAACATGCCGAATCGGCATGCGATCTATTTGCACGATACGCCGACCCAAAACCTTCTGACGCAGCAGGCGCGGGCGTTCAGTTCCGGTTGCGTGCGGGTAAAGGATGTCTTCAAGCTGGCGAACTGGCTGCTGGAGAAAAACGAGGGCTGGGGCGTGAAAAAAATTGAAGCCACAATCCGCGCAGGCAAACCCAAGACCGTGACCCTGAAAACCCCGGTAAAGGTCTATTTTGATTATCTCACAGCCTGGGCTTTGCCAGATGGAAAGGTGCAGTTTCGTCGCGATATCTACCAGCGTGATTATCCCTGGAGACAAGGCAGGGAGCTTTCTTGACTCCCGGAAATTTGAGAACCTCCAATCGCATATGACCATCGAGCAATAGAAACTTGGCGGTTACGAGTCGTTCCAGTGATTCCTCGCTCGGAAACTGGCCTTGAGCATCGCCGCCATAATGGATGGTTAGGCAGATGGTGGTCCGGTTGCTCCCGATGGTCGGCGTTGTCGTACTCTGACAATGCCGGCCATCGGGAGCAGACAGCAAAAGGCTTGGGCGCATTTGCTGACGCGCCCAAAAGACACACTGCGGACCAAAGCCGAATGAATTTTAGCTTCGACCCGCTATTTATCGTTGACGTTATAGCAGCATCAAATTAGTGTCGCCCTCAGCAAATCACCGTGAAGCAGGCATTCAGATTTTTGAGTATAACTCATTGCATTGATTTTATTTGGGGGAGTATCGATTAAGTGTTGACGAGTAGATCTGCATCGGTAGAAGGTCTGACTCTGCTCAGAGGCGAACACTGGTTCGTCGCCCACTGCCTCCCCCACTGTGAGATGAGGGCCCAGCCGCAACTCGGCGATCTGTGTTTTCGCCGCTTTTTATCGCTTTTTGAAAAGGCTCATGGGCGCGTGCGCCTGTCGCTCGACCTCATGGGCCAAAAGGTGCGAGAGCATTATTCTGTGGGGAGGAAATCCCTACAACGGCATAGCATCGATTCACCCGGAGTGCGGTAGCGTGGAAAATACAAGTAATCTGCAACCCGATGAACCTCAGGCTTTAACCCGATGAACCTCAAACTTTCGCATTTCAATTCCAACAGGCAGATCGTCCCACTGCTGACCGTCAAGTCCATCAGGTTGTCGTGGAAGTAACCATTTACGGTTCCGGCTATGTCGGTCTGGTGACCGGCGCGTGCCTGGCGGAGGTCGGGCACCGCGTGTTATGCGTGGATATTGATGAGGTAAAGATTGAGGGCCTGAAACGAGGCCGTCTTCCCATATTCGAGCCGGGTCTTGAAGACGTTGTGCGCGATGCCATGCGCCTCAATCGTCTCGAATTCACGACCGACATGGACCGCGCCATCTCTCACGCCGCCATACAGTTTATCGCCGTCGGTACGCCGCCAGGCGAGGACGGTTCCGCTGATCTTTCTCATGTGCTGACGGTGGCGCGGACTATCGCGGAGCGCATGGACGGCTACAGGGTCGTTGTTGACAAGTCCACCGTCCCCGTGGGCACGGGCGACAAGGTGGCGGCGCTGATCGGGGAGGTTCTGGCCGAACGTGGCGCGGAACATGAATTCGACGTCGTATCCAACCCTGAATTTCTCAAGGAGGGGGCAGCGGTAGAAGATTTTACCCGCCCTGACCGCATTGTCATCGGCTCTTCTTCGCCGCAAGCCACCCAGCTGATGAAAGAACTCTATGCGCCCTTTTCGCGCAATCACGACAAGATCATGGTGATGGATCGCCGCTCGGCGGAAATGACCAAATATGCCGCCAACGCCATGCTGGCTGCCAAGATCAGCTTCATGAATGAAATGGCCCACATTGCCGAACATGTGGGAGCCGATATTGAGCATGTGCGCCTTGGCATCGGAACGGACCGCCGCATCGGTTATCATTTCATCTATGCCGGCTGCGGATATGGCGGCTCCTGCTTTCCCAAGGATGTCAAGGCATTGGTCAGCACCGCTCGCGATGCCGGTGTGGAGCCGCGTATCCTGAGCGCGGTGGAAGAGCGTAACGAACGTCAAAAACAGGTGCTTTTCGACAAGATTCGCGATCATTTCAACGGCGATCCGCATGGACGCACGATCGCCCTGTGGGGGCTGGCCTTCAAGCCCGGCACGAACGACATGCGAGAGGCGCCAAGCCGTGTTCTTATGGAGGCGCTGTGGGAGGCCGGGGCCAGGGTGCGGGCCTTCGATCCCGTGGCAATGGAGGAGTGCCGCCGCATCTACGGCAAGCGGGAAGATCTGATCTTGTGCGAGACGTCGGAAGAAGCTCTGGATGGCGCCGATGCGCTGGCCATCGTCACCGAATGGAAGATCTTCAAGAGCCCGGATTTCTCGGCCTTCAGGGAGCGCCTGAAGCAGCCAGTAATTTTTGACGGTCGCAATCTTTATGAGCCGGAATTGATGAATTGTAATGGCATCCAGTATTATGCTGTCGGTCGGCCGAGCATTAGAGGTGTTGGTGACTGAACCGCCCGGGGATTACCGGAGGCTCCAAAGATAGGATATGGGGTCACAAATACCTGTCCAATCACATGCGATTCTGTGACCCCATCGTGACCCCAGAGGGGTTCTGGTTATTTGTGATTTACGGTAAGTATTTGATTTTATTTGTAGTGGTTCCGACTTAATCTGACAGTTTACCGTTTTTCAGGTTGTTTCTGTCGGGTCAGGTTCAGTTAACGAACTTTTCCTTCCAGATGGCTTTCCTTAA
>CAZHLV010000144.1:0-9969 GCA_964533415.1 uncultured Hyphomicrobiales bacterium | reverse complement strand
GGCTTTTTTACTCTTGCCGGGTGCTGGGAGCCGAAAACCGGGCCGGAAGATATCCGGATTGACCGCGAGGCGTGCGAAATCTGCCGCATGATTATTTCCGATCCGCGCTTTGCTGCTGAAGTCCGGGGCGGGCCCAGGCACAGGGTTTATAAATTTGATGATATCGGCGATGCCATTCACTGGCTTGAGGCGCAGTCCTGGAAAGATGATCCCGATACCGAGATCTGGGTGATGTCGGTAAAGGATGGCAAGACCTGGCTTGATGCGCGCAAGGCGTGGTATCTGCCGGACCAGATTTCTCCGATGGATTATAATTTTGGCGCGGTGGCCGAAAAACAAGATAAGAGCTTGAACTGGACGCAGATGAAAAAGGCCGTTATTAAACACGGACTCTCTTCACGTTGCACGAGCCCTGATTTTCATTCAGGCCATGAGCCTGCTCCGGATAATAACAATACAGGTTCTGAAAAATGAAGGCTTTTCTTCTTACCGCGCGGCTTGATATGGCCGAATCTCTGCGGGCCAAGTGGTTTGTTGTGTATTCACTGGTTTTTGGCGGTATTGTCGTGGCGCTGTTCCTGTTTGGGCTTACCGAATCGCGGATCATGGGGTTTACCGGGCTTTCGCGGCTGCTGGTGACATATATCCAGCTTTCCATGGCAATCTTGCCGGTGTTCGTGCTTATCAGCACGGTGCGCTCGCTGGCCGGAGACCGCGAGGCGGGGGTTTATGAATATATGCTCTCGCTTCCCGTGCCGCTCTGGGCGTGGTACTGGGGACGTTTTGCGGGGCGTTTCGCGGTTGTGTTTCTTCCCGTTTTCCTGGCCATGTCGGTGGCGATGATCTGGGGCGCAGTGCGCGGGGCGGATCTGCCTTATGCGCATTTTTTCTGGTACACTGCCTTGCTGGTCTCCCTGGCGTTTTGTTTCCTTGGGATGGGATTCCTCATTTCATCCATGACCCGTTCTCCCGATGTTGCCCAGAGTGCGGCGTTTTTCATCTGGCTGGTCTTGCTGATGTTCCTTGATCTTATTCTGCTCGGGGTCATCATTCAGGAGCAGGCGCCGCCAGCCGTGGTCATGGCGATCGCGCTGGCCAATCCGATGCAGGTGTTCCGGGCGGCGGCGATGATGCTGTTTGATCCCCAACTTATCCTCCTGGGGCCTTCGGCCTATCTGATCCTCGATAATTTCGGCAATGCGGGCTACATGGCCTATGCGTTGATCTACCCGGCCGCGCTGGGCGGGATGCTGGCGTGGATCGGTTTCAGGGTTTTCCGCAAGAGTGACCTTTAACCGGGAAAGCCGATTATGCCGGAATCAGATACCACAGAGGCGGAGCAGGGGAGAAAACCGAGTTTTGTTCTCCTGCGCTCCCAGTTGGGGCAGAATATCGGCACGGCGGCGCGGGCGATGGCCAATTTCGGGCTGGATGAAATGCGTCTCGTGGCGCCGCGTGATGGCTGGCCAAGCGAATACGCCAGAAAGGCGGCGTCGGGTGCGGATCATGTCATAGACAATGCCAAGCTGTTCGAGCGGGCCGAAGAAGCGGTTGCGGATCTGAATTTCGTGATGGCCACCACGGCGCGGCCACGGGATATGGCAATCGAGATTTTTACGCCTGAAGAATCCGCCAAGGAGATGCACAGGCGCATCGACCGGGGTGAGAAAGTGGGGGTTTTGTTCGGTCCTGAACGCAGCGGCATGGACAATGACGAGATTGTCCTTGCCGATGCGATCATCATGGCGCCGGTGAACCCGGCCTTTGCCTCGCTCAACCTGGCGCAGGCGGTGCTTCTGGTGGCCTATGAGTGGTACAAGCCGATGGCGCGCTCGCTTGGTGATGGCCGCCGGATCGGAAAACCGGGGATGGCGGGGCTGAACATGCGGAAATCGCGTCCCTCCACCAAGGATGAGTTGCTGGGATTTTTTGAACACCTGGAACGCGAGCTTGATGATGCGGGATTCTTGCGCCCGGTGGAGAAGCGTCCCACCATGGTGCGCAATATTCGCACCCTGTTCCAGCGCGCCAGCCTGACGGAACAGGAGGTGCGCACCTTGCGCGGCATCGTGGCTTCTCTCGTGCGCCAGCATAAACGGATGGATTGAGCATTCATGCGCATTCTTGTCTTTGATTCGGGGCTTGGCGGATTAAGCGTGTTTAAACATGTGACCGGGATGTTGCCGGAGGCCGAGATTGTCTACGCGGCGGATAATGCCGGGTTTCCCTATGGGCGCTGGAGCGAGGATAAACTTTCGGACCGGATTACCGGTGTCATGGGAGATCTGGTCAGGGAAACACAGCCCGATATCGGGGTGATTGCCTGCAACACGGCCAGCACGATTGTGCTCAAGCGCTTGCGCAACAGCTATCCGCTTCCCTTTGTCGGTACGGTCCCGGCTATCAAGGTGGCGGCGGAGACAAGCCGGAGCCGGTGTTTCAGCGTTCTGGCCACGCCCGGAACGGCGGCGCGGGTTTATACAAGGGAGCTTGTGGAACGCTTTGCGCCCGATTGCCGGGTCAAGCTTGTCGGGGTCCGGGGGCTGGCGGGGCTGGCGGAGGCCAAGTTGCGCGGGGTTGATATTGTCGGTGAGCATGTTGTGCAGTTAATCGCTCCGGCCTTCGTGCACGAGGCAGAGCAGCGCACGGACACGGTTGTTCTGGCGTGCACCCATTACCCGTTATTGAAGGACGAGCTTGAAGCCGCCGCGCCGTGGCCGGTGCGTTTTATTGATCCGGGGCCGGCAATTGCCCAGCAGGTTGGCCGGGTGGCCAGGGCCCTTGAAAAGGACAAGGTGAAAGGCGAAGCCTCTCTCACGCAGCGCCCGCGAATTATTTTCACGGCGGATATCGGCCACGGCAAGGCCTTGAGAACAGTTCTGAAGGGTTATGGTTTTGCTTTGCCGGAGCAGATATTGCCCGGCTGGGGGTGTGATCGGACCCATGACGGGATATCGGGTTGACTTGAAAAGGCATGGGCGATAAAACCCCCAGACCTTGGGCCTTTTACGGGGCCGGGGGTTTCGTGCGTGCCTGTGGTTTTTTTAAGATGGTTTAGGAAAACCTGTCGGTCTGCCGCAGGGTGGATTTCAGGAGGGCTCGCTTTATTTACAGGTGAAGGTTCTTCGCCTTGATGAAAGCTATTTGAATATGACAAAGCGCATTCAAGCGAAATACAAAATCGATCGCCGCCTGGGCGAGAATATCTGGGGGCGGCCCAAAAGCCCGGTCAACCGGCGTGACTATGGTCCGGGCCAGCATGGCCAGCGCCGCCGCGGTAAACTTTCTGACTTTGGCGTTCAGCTCCATGCCAAGCAGAAGTTGAAAGGCTATTACGGCAATATTACCGAAAAGCAGTTCCGCCGTATTTACAAGGAAGCCTCGCGCCTGCGCGGGGATACGGGCGAGAACCTGATCGGGCTGCTGGAGCGGCGTCTTGACGCGGTGGTCTATCGCGCCAAGTTCGTTCCCACGGTTTTTGCTGCCCGCCAGTTCATCAATCATGGACATGTGAAGGTCAATGGCCGCCGGGTGAATATTGGCAGCTATCGCCTGAAGGTTGGCGATGTTGTGGAAGTTCGCGAAAAATCCCGTGATATGGGATTGGTTCTGGAAGCGGTCCAGAGCACCGAGCGTGATATTGCCGATTACCTGGACGTGGATCACAACAAGATGACCGCAAAACTTACCTCTGTTCCGGGGCTTGGCGATGTGCCCTATCCGGTGAAGATGGAACCAAATCTGGTGGTCGAGTATTACTCGCGTTAAACGACCGCAGGATTTTACAGATTTCAAAGGGCTGCGCAGTGCGCGGCCCTTTTTGTTTTTATTTCCGGGGTCAGTTTGAGAAGAATGTCAGGCTCATGGGCAGCCGGTCAGTGGTCAGGAGAAACAGTAAAACCGAGATGGTTCCCAGCGAAATAAGAGTGTTGAACAATATCGCGCTTGAAGTTCCATCAACGTAAGTATCGTAATGAGTGGCCATGACGAAAACATTGGCGGCCGTGGGCAGGGCGGCCATCAAAACAGCAACCTGTATCCAGGTTGATGAAAAACCGCCCATGACAAGCAAAACGCCCAAAACAATCAGTGGATGCAGGATCAGTTTGGTTGCCGCGATAAATGGCAGATCCCAGCCGATCCGTTTCAGGGGCTGGAGGGCGACCGTGACCCCAAGGGCAAACAGGGCGCAGGCGGGGGCGGCGTTTCCCATGTAGCGCAACATGTTGTCGATGGCCGGCGGCGGGGTGTACTGATACCAGGAAGCGATAAATCCCAGTTCGGTGGCCAGGATGAAGGGGTTGAGCAGGACATTTGTGAAAATCCGTTTCAGGGTTGAGGCCCAGCCGCCCTTGACATGCCCGCCAATAACCTGAAGCAGGGGGACGATGATGAATTGCAGCAGGCTGTCAAAGCACAGGATCAGCGTTGCCGGGATTGCTGCCTTTTCGCCAAATACCGCCAGCATCAGCGGGATGCCCATATAGCCGACATTGCCATAACTGGCCACCGAGGCCTGCATGGCGCTCTTGGATATGCCGCTGCGGCCTATGACGATAGCGGCGATAAAAACAACCAGGAAAACCATGTATGTGGACAAGGTGGTGCCCAGGATATAGGGCCAGTTGACGAGGTTTTCGAAAGGGGCTTTGGCAATCAGCCGGAACAGCATTGGCGGGAGTGCTATGTAAACGATAAAGAAGTTCAGCCAGGCCAAGCCGGTTTTTTCGATCGACATGAGTTTGCCGGAGAAGAACCCGACGAATATCAGCCCGAAAAATGGTAATGCGAGATTGATGATGGTCAAGATTTGTCCCGATAATCTATATTTTCTCAAGCCCCGAGTTGAACGCATTTGAAGAGGCTTGGCAACCATTAGAGCGTTTCGCCAACGGGGCAAAAAATGCTATAATGAACTTGATGCAGGGCACAGGGTGACTTGAAATGAGAAAATCCAAGCAATCAGGACGAGTGGCCAAATTCGGGATCGGTCAGATCGTCCGGCACCGTTTTTACCCGTTTCGCGGGGTGATCTTTGATGTTGATCCGCGTTTTGACAATTCTGAAGACTGGTGGCTGTCGATCCCCGAGGACATCCGGCCCAAAAAGGACCAGCCTTATTACCACCTTCTGGCCGAGAATGATGAAACCGATTATATCGCTTATGTTTCAGAGCAAAACCTGATTTCAGACATGTCTGGTGAGCCGGTGGGGCACCCTCAAGTTGAAGAGATGTTTGGTCGACTTGAAGACGGTTTTTATGCAGTCCGTGCGCAAAAACCAAATTGACGGGTTTGCGGGAAGCCGGACCGGTGCAGTGCGCATGCCGGTCCGGGGCGCAATCTTCAGTCTCTTATTTTGCCGTGACCTTGCTGTTCAGGGTTTTTGCAAAACCGGCCAGGGGAATGGCAACATTGATCTTCTGGCGTTTGTAGTTGATGAAAATCAGGTTCAGTTCCTTGCCTTTTTTCATCTCCTTGATGAGCTCGGCGCTTTTCTCAAACTGGGAGTGGCAGCCATCGGGGAGGCAGAGTGAAAACTCACCTTTGACCGGCTCGTTTTTATCAATTTTCAGGGTATAGCCATATTGAAGTTGAGTTCCCAGGGGCAGGACGATCAGTAGAGCCCGTTTTTTCGTTTTCCCCTGAGAGAGGACAGCCACACCGGCCAGACGGGATTTTCTTGGTTTGGTGACGATGATATTGATGGCCGTTATACAGTCAGTATTGCCGTTTTTGAGCTTGCGGCAATTCTTGATCCAACTGCTTGCCTTGGAGGCCTTGGTTTCGGCTTTGGCTGGAGAGGATGTGGTTGTGGCCATGGCCAGTGAGGTCAATGCCAAGGTGGCGCCCAAAGCGGCTGCGGTGAGTTTGGGAAATCTGGTTCTGTTTATCATTGGGGGGGTCCTTTTCATCCTGGAAAAAGCGTGATTGTGATATTTGAAATCTGTGTGGCGCGAAAATGGGGCATGCGCAAGGCATATTTGGGCAAAGCTGAAAAGAATTCTGAGGAGGACTCTCCAAATTGCAGTATAAAAAGTTATGAGTTTTCGCGGCGAATCACAACCTGTGAACAGGTATTTTTTTTCATTGCCGGGCTTTTTTTGCCTGTTGTTGCTTGGAATGGCTGTTTGGGGTGGTGTTTCGGGGCGGGCCAGTGCAGAGCCGGTGCATGCCATTGCCATGCATGGAAGTCCGAAATACCGGGCCGATTTTGAGCATTATGCCTATGCTGACCCGGATGCACCGAGGGGCGGCAAGGTTACCTATGCTTCAAGTGGCAGTTTTGACAGCCTGAATCCGCTAATCGTCAAGGGATCTGCGGCGCAGAACCTGCGCGGTTTCGTTTTTGAAAGCCTGATGTCGCGAGCTTATGATGAGCCATTTTCGCTTTATGGCCTGATTGCCAGCCATGTAGAGACGCCTGAAAACCGGGCCTGGGTTGCATTTACCTTGAACCCGAAAGCAAAATTTTCAGATGGCCGTCCGGTGCGTGTCGAGGATATCGTTTTTTCATGGAAAACCTTGCGCGACAAGGGGCGGCCCAATCACCGGTTTTATTATGCCAAGGTCGATCACGTGGAAAATCCCGAGCCGGGAGTGGTCAAGTTCGTGTTCAAGGATACCGAAGACCGGGAAATGCCGCTGATTATGGGATTGATGCCGGTTTTACCGGAGCACCGTTACAAGGACGGGGCTTTTGAAAAGGCGGATTTGAAACTCCCCCTGGGATCAGGACCTTACGTGGTGGAAGAGGTGAAGCCGGGGGCCAGCATCACCTATCGGCGGAATCGGGAATACTGGGGCAAGGATCTGCCGGTTAACCGGGGGCGCTATAACTTTGATACGGTGCGGATTGAGTATTACCGCGATGCCAATTCGCGCTTCGAGGCCTTTAAAAAGGGGCTTTACGATATGCGGCGGGAGGGGAATCCGACCCGCTGGGCGCTGGGGTATGATTTTCCGGCTTTCAAGCAGGGGCGGGTGGTCAAGGAGGAGATGGCCGCCGGGACGCCTTCGGGCATGACCGCCTTCGTTTTCAATCTGCGGCGAAAGGTCTTTGCCGAAATCAATGTGCGCCGCGCCTTGACCATGATGTTTGATTTTGAATGGGTCAATGCTCATCTGTTTCACGGGCTTTATACACGGACACAGAGCTTTTTTGAACGCTCCGAGCTTTCTTCCCATGCTCGCCCGGCAAGCGCTCATGAGCGTGAATTGCTCAAGCCTTGGGCGGAATATGTCTTGCCTTCGATTATGGATGGGACATTTTCCTTTGCCAAAACCGATGCTTCGGGCCGGGATCGCAAGATCATGCGCAAGGCCATGAGGTTGCTCAAAACTGCTGGATACCGGATCAAGGACGGGAAAATGCGCCACGAGAAGAGCGGCAAGGTTCTGGAATTTGAGTTTCTGGCCCTGACCAGCGCCCAGGAACGGCTGGCGCTGAACTATAAAAAATCCCTTGAGCGGATTGGAGTGGTCATGAAGGTCCGCCAGATCGATAGCGCGCAATATCAGCGGCGGCGGCAGGCTTATGATTTTGACATGATCCAGAACCGCTGGTTTGCCTCGCTTTCTCCGGGCAATGAGCAAAGTTTCCGTTGGAGCGCCGAGGCGGCCAGAACACAAGGCACCTATAATTACGCCGGTGTGCAAAACAAGGCCGTGGACGCCATAATCAAGGCCATGCTCAAGGCCACGACCCGCGAGGATTTTGTCGATGCGGTGCATGCGCTGGACCGGGTTCTGCTTTCAGGATATTATGTGATTCCACTGTTTCACAAGAAATATCAATGGTATGCGAGCTGGACCCGGATTGCGCATCCCAAGACCGTATCACTTTATGGGAACCAGCCTGATACCTGGTGGTTTGTGGGGGATCGTAAATGAGATTGTCAGCGCCGGAACGTATTGAAAGCTATACCGCTTCTGGGGTTTGGGGATGTGATCCTCTTGACGGGTTGCTGCGCCGCACAGCGGTTGAGGCCCCGGAGAGACTGGCGATCACCGATCCGCCCAACAAGCCGCAGATCATGGGCGAGGCGCCGTTGCGTCTCAGCTACCAGCAGGCTGACGCCATTGTTGACCATCTGGCGGATACGTTCACGACGCTGGGGCTGGCCCGTGATGACGTGGTGGCCATTCAGCTTCCAAATACGGCCGAGTCCGTGCTCACGATACTGGCCTGCTCCCGGGCCGGGCTGATCGCCTGTCCGCTCCCGGTGATCTGGCGCGAGCATGAGCTTGCCAAGGCCCTGCCCAATATCGCGCCGCGGGCGCTGGTGACCTCGCAGCGGATTTTTGAGCATCCCCATGCCGATATGATGCGCAATATTGCAGCTGATCTGATGACGGTGCGTTTTGTCTTTGGCTTTGGCAAGGATCTTCCTGATGGCGTCATGTCTCTGGAGGCGCGGGGGAGCGATGCCGGGAGCAGCGCGGCGGCGGCGTTTTTTTCCGATGATGAAAATCTCGCCAATGATATCGCCACGCTGAACTGGAGTGCCGGGAATGCCGATCAGGAGTTCACCGTGGCGCGCTCTCATAATCAATGGGTAGCGGCGGGATTGATGTTGATGCTTGAGGCGGGGCTCAAGCCGGATTCGCGTATTCTCAACCCGTTTTCTCTTACCAGTCTTGTGCCCTTGGGATTGATGAGCGCCTGGCTGCTTTCTGGCGGCACGCTGGCGCAGCACCACCCCTTTGCACCGGAGGTGTTCCTTGAACAGGTTGAGGCGGAAGATATTGATTTTACCTGCCTTCCCCCCGCTGCCGGGCAATTGTTCGATGAACACGGTGCTGGCGTTCTGAACGGGGGTCTTAAGACTCTGGGTTGTGTCTTGTATAATTCGGGGGGGCATAAGAGCGATCCGGCTCCGCTGGGAGATCTGGCTCGATCCGTTGTTGATATCCACGTGATCGGGGAATTTGCTTACCTGGCTTCGCGGCGTCTTGAGGGGCGGCTCAAGGGAACCATTCCGTTTGGCGAGATCAACAGGCCGACCCATTCGCTTGACCGTGTTACCCTGGCGCAAACAAAAGTGTCCGGTTCGGTTTTGCGCTCGCATTTCGCGGCCGGGAAACTGGGGATAAAAAGCCCCATGATGTTTGACAGTTATTTCCCCCCGATGTTTGACCGGGAATCGGATGAACGCCTGGTTTTCGACAAGCAAGGGTTCGTGGAGACCGGTTACAAGGCTCTCGTGGTGAATGATGCGGAAAAAGAGATCGAGTTGTTGCACGCGCCAACCGATACCTTCCAGCATGGCGGGGTGCCGGTGGCTGCGGATGAGCTGGATAACCTGTATTCTTCTTGCGAGGCGCTATCGGATGCTGCGGCGCTGCCGGTTGAGGATCCGGTCATGGGAAACCGGATCCTGGCGGTGGTTGTGCCCAATCCGGGGATGAGCATCAGCTTTGAGGAGTTCAAGGACTACCTGAAGGCCCGCAAGGTGGCGCCTTATAAAATCCCGGACCGCCTGGTGACCGTGAAAACCATCCCGCGGGGGCGGCGCGGCGAGGTGTTGCGCGACAAGGTTCTGGACCAGGCATGATGAAGGATTATCCCCTGCCGGTACTGGGTGTTGCCGGCTACAAGAATTCGGGAAAAACTACCATGGTGACCCGGATCGTGCGCGAGCTTACCGGGCGTGGTTATGCAATCTCGACCATCAAGCATGCGCATCATGGCTTTGATATCGACAAGCCGGGCCGGGACAGCTTTTTGCATCGCGGCGCGGGGGCGCAGGAAGTGGCGATCATTTCCAATTCGCGCTGGGCGCTGATGCATGAACTGCGCGGGGCGGAAAAGCCGGTCTTTGACGAGGTGCTGTCCAAGATCAGCCCATGCGATCTGGTTATCGTGGAAGGGTACAAGCAGGAGCCGCACCCAAAAATCGAGTTGCGCAGCGTGAATTCTACCCGCGATGACCTGTCTCCGGCGGATGATACCATCGTGGCGATAGCC
>CAZHLV010000143.1:0-4028 GCA_964533415.1 uncultured Hyphomicrobiales bacterium | reverse complement strand
CCATTGCTGGGAAGCTGGCAGTTTGGCCGTTCACAATATCACTTCAAACCGGTCAATATCCATCTGTGCACTATCAAGCTCACCTCAAGGTGGGTTCCCGGTCGTGGTTATGCCCTGAAAGCGTGCCATGCGAATGAATCCTACTGGAATCTGACTGGCGCAAATCTGGTTTTCTATGACCGCAACGGCCGCGCCTCGACCCGTTTCAGCCGAACCGGCCCAAACAGCTGGCAAGGCCGGTTTCTGTTGGCCCCCGGTGATGGCACCGTACATTACCTGCGCGGGCATTCTGCCCCGCCGCCGGCTCCCCCAACCGGGCTGAACAAACCTGGCCCGGCTTCGGTCGCGGCCTCATATCTTGGCTGTTTCAGGGATCAGGGCAACCCCTCGGGCACATCCGGGCGAGATCTCAATGGCTACGTCTTTAACTCTGCGGGGATGACGACAGAACGCTGTATTTCCGCCTGCCGGTCGCGCGGTTTCAGGTTTGCCGCAACCCAGTATGCCCGCTGGTGTTTTTGCGGAAACAGCTATGGACGCAGTGGCAGAGCCAATAATTGCAACATGCGCTGTTCAGGAAATTCCGCGCAAATCTGCGGTGGAAGCTGGGCCAACAGCGTTTACCGGCTCGCGCAATGAAACTGCTTGCGCCGCGCCACCTGCGCACCTGCATCGTGGCCGTGTTGGTGCCTCTGGATCTGCAGCCCGGTTGATTCTGTTCGCGGATATCATGGCGCCGGTTGTGATGGCAATTGTCGCGGGGCTCGGCGGCCCACTTCCTTCCCGGATGCAATGTGTCCCATGGCGATCTCCTGTTCGAGCGGGTGAGGTTCACAGCGCAAAACGTGAGAGAAACCACCGGGTTGCGGCGGGATAAAAAGTTTGAAAAAAAATGCGGGTAGCGATTTCCGGACCGGTGAATATTCACCGGAACGAATTGCCATTTAAGAAAATGACAGGCAGTATCAGCCATTCAAACGGATTGGAGATCATAAATGCCTCTTTCACGCAGAAACTGGGTCCCCACGGACAGTGAAGCGCTTGTGCGAAAGATTTCGACGCGCACATCAAAACAGTCCTCAACTGATATTGCGGCCGTTATTGACGCACTTGCCCTGCGCAACAGGGATATTCACGAAAAGGAATGTTTCAATCTCAATCCCGCGACCAATGTCATGAACCCCAGGGCCGAGGCGCTGTTGTCATCAGGGATCGGCTCACGCCCGTCGCTGGGGTATCCGGGAGATAAATACGAAACGGGGCTCGAAGCCATCGAAGAGATCGAGATTATTGCCGCCGAGCTTTGCGCAGAAGTTTTTGATGCTGAATTTGCTGAAATCCGTGTCCCGTCAGGGGCGATCGCCAATCTCTACGGATTTATGGCGACATGTGATCCGGGTGATACGATCATTGCACCGCCAACCTCTATCGGCGGGCATGTCACCCACCACACAGCCGGCTGCGCCGGGCTTTATGGTCTGAAAACCATCTCTGCTCCTGTTGATGCCGATGGCTACACAGTGGATGTGGATGCGCTGCGCTATCTGGCCATCGCGGAGCGCCCAAAGCTGATTACCATAGGTGCCAGCCTGAACCTGTTTGAACATCGCGTGCGCGAAATCCGCCGGATTGCCGATGAAGTGGGGGCTAAACTCATGTTCGATGCGGCCCATCAATGCGGGATCATCGCTGGGCGGGCATGGAAGAATCCGCTGAATGAGGGGGCTCATTTCATGACCATGAGCACCTATAAAAGTCTTGGCGGACCGGCAGGTGGCCTGATTGTCACGAATGATGCCGAAATTGCACGGCGCCTTGATGCAATTGCCTATCCCGGCATGACGGCGAATTTTGATGCGGCCAAATCGGCGGCGCTGGCGTTAAGCATGCTGGACTGGCGCGAATATGGCAAAGCCTATGCGGCTGAGATGATCGCGGTTGCCCGGGCTTTTGCGCAGGCGTTGGATAGTGAGGGATTACCTGTCTTTGCCGGGGAACATGGGTTTACCAACTCGCACCAGTTCGCGCTTGAAGCGGCCCGGTTCGGCGGCGGACAGGCCGCGTCAAGAAAACTGAGAAAGGCGGGCTTTCTGGCCTGCGGCATAGGCCTACCGGTTGATCCGGTTAAGGGCGACATGAATGGTCTGCGTTTTGGGACACCGGAACTGGTGCGATGGGGTATTACAACGGACAGGATCGGGGAAATTGCATCTATGGTTGCGCGCGCATTGCTGTCGGAAGAACCTGAAAATCTGGCGGATGAAACAAGAAAACTCCGTAGTGAGTTTACTTCTTTACATTTTGTAATGTGATCTGAAGCAAGCTCTATAAAAAAGCGCGCCGTTATGATGGCTGTAAGGAAACTCCAAGCATGATATCGGAATAGACAACGCGCGGGGCCTGCGCGCGACCTTCTCCCTTTTCAAAACGCACGAGACCATAATGCTCCATCGTTTTCAGAGTGCGTGACAGGTTTGATTTGGCCCGCCCGGTCTTTTCAGCCAGTTCAGTCATTGAGTTCGGGTTTGTTTCCGCAATTATCGCCAGTAATTCACGGTTGTGATCCGACAGGATTTTGGCAAAGCTCTCCATGGAGGTAAACCATACCTTCGGCTCATCAGTCACAGGTTTAAGAGTGCCGCGTGCAATAGACATGGTTCTGTTCTTGAATTCCTCATAGGAAGCGATCCCGACCTTCAGGGTTGTCATGACAAGGCTCCTTTCTGTTTCAACATGTTGTCCACCTGTTCCCAGAAATCGGCCAGTAATGTTTCTGCATCCTGATATTCATAGGGGCGTACAGTTTTCAATCTGTGTTTATGATCGTGCACCTTGCTGCTTTTGCCAGCCGGACCACTTTGAGTCCTGACCGGATGCGCATTATCAAACCCGATAAGCCGCTAACCACCTTTCCCGTGGAGTGTCAGGCTATAGCGCAGGCCATGTGGTTGTTCCTTGCTGACAGGAACCTGCTTCACAACAAACCTGACGGTAAATGTTCCCCTCTCATCGATAAAGAATCTTACACCGTCCAATGCAAGCAGATTGTCCAGACTGGCATCATATTCAGCACTCATTTATCAAAGTTATCATACGATGATAACCTTTTCAATTGTAGTCTGGATGTTTTTCTTGCGGTATGAAAAACGCTGTGATACTGCCCCTCATCCGAGGGGCGCAAAGAGGGCGCTGATGTCGGTTTCTTCAAGGGTGAATTTTTGCCCCGCAGTCTCGTTGAACAGCCCCGCCGCCAGCTTTTCCTTTCTCTCCTTGAGTTGCTCTATGGCTTCTTCCACCGAATTCTTCACCATCAGGCGGTGGACGAAGACCGGCTTGTCCTGACCGATGCGGTGGGCGCGGTCGGTGGCCTGGTTTTCAACCGCCGGGTTCCACCACGGGTCATAGTGGATCACTGTATCGGCGGCGGTGAGGTTCAGACCGGTGCCTCCGGCTTTGAGCGAGATCAGAAACAGCGGAATATCTCCGGTCTGAAATTGGCGCACCGGGGTTTCGCGGTCCCTTGTCTTGCCGGTGATTTCGACAAAACGGATATTATGACTGTCCAGTTCTGGCCGGATCAGGTCGAGCATCGAGGTGAACTGGGAGAACAGCAGGATGCGGCGGCCTTCGGCAATCAGTTCGGGCAGCATTTCCATCAGGCGGTTGAGCTTGGCCGATTTCTTCACCCGGCGCGCTGAGGCGAGCTTGACCAGTCGTGGGTCACAACACGCCTGACGCAATTTGAGCAGGGCGTCCAGCACGATGATGCGCGAGCGCGCCAGCCCCTTGTCGGCAATGGCTTTTCGCACCTTTTCATCCATCATCAGCCGGATGGTTTCGTAAAGATCGCGCTGGGGACCTTCAAGCTCGACATATTCAGTGATATTGGTCTTGGGCGGCAATTCCAGCGCCACCTGATCCTTGGTGCGGCGCAGCATGAAGGGTTTGAGACGCCGGGCCAGAAAGGCCTGGGCCTGCGCATCGCCGTGTTTCTCGATCGGGGTGCGGAAATGGCGGCGGAAGGTTTT
>CAZHLV010000142.1:0-5272 GCA_964533415.1 uncultured Hyphomicrobiales bacterium | reverse complement strand
TTTATCACCGGGCCGCCCGCTCCCCCTCCCCACCACCCTCAGGAGTTTGCAAAGGGTGGTGGGAAGGGGGAGCGGGGTCTTTTGTTCCTGCCGGAATTGGCGTCAGGCGGTTTCTTCGCGTTTGACGGCGCGCCAGCCGATGTCGTGGCGGCAGAAGCCCTCGGGCCAGTCGATGGCTTCGATCGCCATATAGGCCTTGGTCTGGGCGTGGCGCACCGTGTCGCCCATTGCCGTCACGTTGAGGACGCGGCCGCCATTGGCGAAGATGCGGCCACCCTCGCGGCGGGTTCCGGCGTGGAAGATTTCCACGTCATGATCGCGGGCCGCCTCTTCGAGTTTCCTGATCTCGGTGCCCTTTTCATAGCCCCCCGGATAGCCTTTTGCGGCCATGACCACGGTGAGCGCCGGGTCTTTTTTCCATTTCAGCTTGATGCCGGTCAGATTACCCTTGGCGACCGCATGAAGGGCGGGCAGGATATCGCTTTTCAGGCGCATCATCAGCACCTGGCATTCCGGGTCGCCGAAACGGACGTTATATTCGATCAGGCTGGGGCCTTCGGCGGTAATCATCAGCCCGGCGTAAAGCACGCCCTTGTAAGGGGTTCCAGCCTCCTTCATGGCGTTCACGGTGGGGATGATGATTTCGTTCATCACCCGCTTTTTCATCTTTTGGTTGAGAACGGGCGCGGGCGAATAGGCCCCCATGCCGCCGGTATTGGGGCCGGTGTCCCCGTCGCCCACCCGCTTGTGGTCCTGCGCGGTGGGCAGGGGCAAAACGTTCTCGCCATCGGTGAGGGCGAAAAAGCTCACCTCCTCGCCAGTGAGATATTCCTCGATAATCACCTCATGGCCCGCCGCGCCGAAAACGCCGGAAAACATGTCGTCAATGGCGGCAATGGCCTCGGCCTCGGTGGCGGCGAGGATCACCCCCTTGCCCGCCGCAAGGCCATCGGCCTTAATCACGATCGGCGCGCCTTTTTCGGCGATATAGGCCTTGGCGGCAGCGGCGTTGTCAAAACAGCCGAACTGCGCCGTGGGGATGCCATGCGCCTTGCACAGGGCCTTGGTGAAGCCCTTGGAACTTTCCAGTTTCGCGGCCGCCGCCGTGGGGCCGAAGGCCGCGATATGAGCATGTTCCAGCGCATCGGCCAGCCCGGCGGCAAGCGGGCCTTCGGGGCCGATCACCACGAGGTCGATATTGCGCTCCAGGCACAAGGAGATGACGGCGTCATGATCGGCCGGATCAAGCGCGATACATTCGGCGATCTCGCGCATACCGCCATTGCCCGGCGCACAAATCAGGTGATCCAGCTCGCGGCTCTGGGCAATCGCCCAGGCCAGTGCGTGTTCGCGTCCGCCTGATCCGATAATCAGCACATTCATCAGTATCCCCCCTTGAGAGTTTATCAAACTTGCCGCAGCTTAACTGATTCTGGGGCAAGAATCCCCATGGCAAAATAGCGCGATTCGGGCCATTATGAGGCCCATGAACAAAAACAGCGACAATATCCACGAATTTACCGTCTCGGAGCTTTCCTTCGCGCTCAAGCGCACGGTGGAGGAGCGCTATCCTTACGTGCGGGTGCGCGGCGAGCTGGGGCGGGTGAGCCGCCCGGCATCGGGGCATGTCTACCTGGACCTGAAGGATGAAAAGGCGGTGCTCAACGGGGTGATCTGGAAGGGGGTGGCGGCGCGGCTCGGCATTCGCCCCGAACAGGGGCTTGAAGTGATCGCTACCGGCAAGCTGACCACCTTTCCGGGCCAATCGCGCTACCAGATCGTGATCGAGCGCATGGAGCCGGCGGGCATCGGGGCGCTGATGGCGCTGCTGGAGGCGCGCAAGAAAAAACTCGCCGCCGAAGGGCTGTTTGATGCCGGCAAGAAACAGCCCATCCCGTTTCTTCCCCGGGTGATCGGGGTGGTGACCTCGCCCTCCGGCGCGGTGATCCGCGATATCCTGCACCGGCTCTCGGACCGTTTTCCCACCCGCGTGCTGGTGTGGCCGGTGCGGGTCCAGGGAGAGAGTTGCGCAGCCGAAGTGGCGGCGGGCATTGAAGGCTTCAACGCTTTTGAAAAGGGCGGCAAGTTGCCGCGGCCAGACCTCATCATCGTGGCGCGCGGCGGCGGCTCGCTGGAGGACTTATGGGGCTTTAACGAGGAAATCGTGGTGCGGGCGGCAGCCGCCAGCCGGATCCCGCTGATCTCCGCGGTGGGGCATGAAACCGACTGGACATTGATAGATTATGCCGCCGATGAGCGCGCCCCCACGCCCACGGCAGCCGCCGAGCGGGCAGTGCCGGTGCGGGCCGATCTTGTATTTACGGTGGAAGATCTTGAACGGCGGCTGGCCCTGAGCCTTAACCGGCTGGGCAAGGAGCGCCGCGCGGCGCTCACCAGCGCCCTGCGCGCCCTGCCCGCGGCCCCGGACCTGCTGGCCATGCCGCGCCAGCGCCTCGATGCGGCGGCGCAGAATATCGGCCATGCCCTGCGCGTCAACCTGGCGCAGCACCGCAGCCGCTACGAACGCCAGGCGGGCCGCGTCTCGCTGGCGCCGCTGGCGCAGCGTTTGAGCCTCCAGGACAAGCGATTGGGCGAGTTGGGCGAGCGGATGCGCGCGGCGGCCATGCGGCTCGTGGAGCGGCGCCGGCAAAGCCTTGACACGCAGAGCCAGTTGCTGGCCACGCTGGGCTACAAAAACGTGCTGGCGCGCGGTTTTGCGCTGGTGCGCGACGAGGCGGGCAACATGTTGCGTTCGGCAGGATCCGTCTCTTCGGGCGATGTGCTGGAGATCGAGTTTACCGATGGCCGCGCAAAGGCCATTGCGGGCGCAAAAACCCGGCCACGCAAGCCAAAACGCCCTGCTCCGCCGCCCGGCGCGCAGGGGCGCTTGTTGTAAACGCGCAAGCCGGGCTGGTCATGGCGGCGATCTTTGCTTATGTATGATAAGATGGGATAAATGAAACAGGGCAGGACATTCAAGGATTCCATGCACAAGTTCAATAACAGACTGGCAGCCTCCGGTGAAGCGGAGGTGTTGTATTCAGGCGGTGATTACCTGGTGCGCAAGCCCGGCGCATTCGTGCGATGCGCGGTGAGTGGCAAGGCGATCCGGCTGGAGAATTTGCGCTACTGGAGCGTGGCGCATCAAGAAGCCTATTCCAGCCCCGAAGCCGCGCTGGAGGCGGAAATGCGCCACCGGCAAGCCGGCGGGAAGCCGGTGGACGAAAGATTGAACTCTTCAGGCCAGCGCCCTGATGCGGGCCAGAAAGGTCTCGTGAAACGCGGTTGAGGCGGCAAGCAGGCCATTGCGCCTTGTGTCCCTGGCGTTATAGGTGAAGCTTTGCCCGTCAATTCCGGTGAGAATGCCGCCGGCCTCGCGCAGCAGCAGGTCACCGGCGGCCATGTCCCATTCGCTCTTTTTGCCCGCCGTGAACGCGGCGTCAAATTCGCCTGAAGCCACGAGGGCGAGGCGCAGGGCGACGGAGTTTCTTTGCGCGATCTGCATTTGCGGCCAGTCTTTGGCGCGCAGGGCGTATTGACCGGCGATAAGGCGGCAATGCTCAAGCCGGGTGCAGGCGCTGGTGTGAATGGACTGGCCGTTGCGCCAAGCGCCGCCGCCCCTGACTGCCTCGTAACAGGCCTCAAGCGCCGGGGCATAAACCACGCCCAGCACCGGCTCGCCGTCAAACACAAGCGCCGCCGAGATGCTCCACCATGGCCGGGCGTTCAAAAAAGCGCGGGTGCCGTCGATCGGATCGACAATCCACACCGGGGAGCGCCCCAGCCTTTCGGGAGTATCGGCGGTTTCTTCCGACAGCCAGCCATAACTTTCCCGGTTTCGCAACAGGCGGGATTGCAGCAGCCGGTTAACGCCCAGATCAGCTTCGGAAACCGGGCTCTTGTCGTCCTTGCGCCATGAGCGCGCCCCGGCATGGTAATAGCCCAGCGCCAACGCCCCGGCCTCGCGCACCGCCGCTTCCAGCAAAATCCTGTCAGATTCAATTTTGCCGGTGAATTCTTTGTTAGCCATACCGCCCATGCAAAACACTCTGCCGGTTAAGGGCGCAATTTTGCGCAAATCCTGCCAAAACAAGGTGCGGATAATATAGAAGATTACCCGTTTTGTTCAAATTGTATCTATTTCCTGAGGCCTTATTTTACCCTCTCTCTTAAGCCGATCCCAAGGGTTATGTGTCATTGTCTGCTCAATAAAAAACACGAGGACAGGTAGTTATGACAGGACATTTTTCTCCGCAATTGCTGGAGGTTACGCTTCCCTTGAGCGAGATCACGCCCGACCCGTTTGCGCTTCCGGTAAGCTATGAGCTTCCCTACATGATGGACAAGGGCGAGCATTGGAGCGCGACGATCTCGGCAACCGAAGTGATCCTTTCCAAGACCGGCGATGAAACCGGCGAGGCGTCCCAGAGCTTTACCATTGAGGCCTTTGAAGGCGTGGTGATCTCGGTGTCGGATGCCGGGGACAACGGATTCCTGTATAATGTGAACCTGGTGCATGAAGTGCTGGACCTGACCATTCCGCTGTATTCCTCATTCGGGGAAGATGATGTCCTGGCCCGCTGGCAGGACTGGGCGCGGGTCCTGGGGCTGCCGGTTCTGGTGGAAGAACCCGATGGCACCTATTCGCATCCGTTCCACCTGCTGGGCAAGCTGGCCTCCAACACCCCCAGACCGCAGCGTCCCGACCTGTTATCTCATATGCGCCGCAGCGGAATCTGGCCGGTGATCGATTGCGGCCCGGCACATTAGAGCAACGCGCGTTCAAGTGAACGCACTATCGTTGCTCTAACTGCTTGATGTCGATCAACTTGTCTGCATTCAAGTGATCCCACTTGAATACAGGTTGATCTAGATCGTTTCGGGCGGAAGGCCCCCCCCCGGGATCCCCCCTCTCTTGATCCCTTGAGCCTTTCGCCCGCTTTTGTTTATCACCGGGGCTTGCGCTTCTCTCTTGTTTTTTACCGGGCCTCCCGCTTCTCTCTTGTTTATCACCGGGCCTCCCGCTCCCCCTCCCCACCACCCTCAGGAGTTTGCAAAGGGTGGTGGGAAGGGGGAGCGGACCTTGAGCTTGGGGGAGGGGCAATTACAGTGTATTCAGGAAGGCATCGGTGGCGATTCCGGCAAAGAACAGGGCTCCGGCATTCCGGTTGGCGCGGAACAGGTGAAGACAAAGCGGGGTATTGGCGGTGTCGAGACGTTTAAGCTGCCATCCCAGATGCGCCGTCATGGCGGCCAGGCCGGCCCATGACCA
>CAZHLV010000141.1:0-48726 GCA_964533415.1 uncultured Hyphomicrobiales bacterium | reverse complement strand
TCCAGCGGCTCAACAAGCAATCCCGGCACCTGGAAACCATGGCGCGGGAGCTTGAATCCAGCGTGGAAATTCTCGGCGATATGAACTGGGAATTGCGCGAAAGCGAAGAGCGTTACCGGGGGCTGGTGGAAAGCCAGGGCGACGTGATCCTGCGCCGTGATGCAAGGGGGTACCTGACTTTTGTGAATGACACCTTCTGCCGGGTGTTCGGGCTGAGCCGGGAACAGGTCATTGGTTCAAGGTTCCAGCCGCGGGTCCTGGAAGGCAATCCGCCGCAACCCATGGCAACCCAGAACGGCGCGGCGCCTTACCGGTTCAACTACGACCAGAAAATCGAAACTTCAAACGGGATCAAGTGGATCGCCTGGGAGGATTTTGTCCTGCGCGGATCCGATGGATCCATCCGGGAAGTGCAAAGCGTCGGGCGCGAGATCACCGACCGCAAGCTGTTTGAGCAAGAGCTGGGCAAGGCCCGGGACGAGGCCGAAATGGCAAGCCGGTCGAAATCCATGTTCCTGGCGGCCATGTCACATGAAATCCGCACCCCCATGAACGGGGTCCTGGGCATGGCGGGCTTGTTGCTGGACTCAAAACTGGACCCGGACCAGCAACATTACGCCCGGGTGTTGAAAAAATCCGGCGAGGCCCTGCTTTCGCTGATCGACGGCATCCTTGATTTTTCCAAGATCGAGGCCGGGAAAATGCCGATCGACATGAAGCCGATGAACGTGCTTGAACTGGTCGAAGGCATTGCCGAACTGCTCAGCCCGCGGGCCCATAGCAAGGGTATCGAGGTCGCCAGTTTCGTGGCTCCGGATGTCAATCCCCACCTGTTGGCGGATGAGGCGCATCTGCGGCAGATTCTCATCAACCTGGTGGGAAACGCCATCAAGTTCACCGAAAAGGGCGGGGTTTCCATTTGCGTGCATGTGGAACCGGATCCCCAGGACCCGGAGGGCAAGAAACAATGGCTGAATTTTTCGGTTGCCGATACCGGTATCGGCCTTGAGCAGCACGAGGCCGATGTCATTTTCCAGGAGTTCCGGCAAGCCGATTCGACGCGCTCGCGCAAATATGGCGGCACCGGTCTCGGGCTGGCCATCTCGCAGCGCCTTGTGACGCTGATGGGCGGGGAAATCGGGGTTGATACCGCGCCGGGCCGGGGCTCGCGGTTTTATTTCCGCATTCCCTTTACGCCGGATCTGGACAAGCCGCTTGAAAGCTTGAGCCAAAGCCCCGATGGCCGGGGCAAGCTGGCCGGATCAAGGGTCATGGTGCTCTCGGCGCTCAGGATCGAGGCCCGCCTGCTTATCAAGACCATGAACGGGCTGGACATCAAAACCGCCTATTACCACAAATGCGAAGACGCCTTGCTTGAACTTAAGCAGGCGATTTCCGAAGGCCAGCCTTATACCACCGTGATGTGCGGGCGGGTGCTGGAAGACATGCTCAGTGTTGATTTCGTACGCGCCGTGAAAGCCCAGATCCCGCCCGATAAACAGCCCAAGATGCTGATCCTGATGACCACCAGCGAGCGCTCGCATCTTGAGATTCTCAGGCGGGATGGTTTTGAAGCCTTCCTGATGCACCCGGTCCGGCAATCCTCCCTGGTGACCCAGCTCTTGCGTTTGCAGTTTGGTGAAGGCCATATTGCAAATCGGGAAGCTGCAAAAGAGCAACTCGACCTTTCAACCTCCGAAGCCCCGGTGAAACCGCTGCGCATCCTGCTGGCGGAAGATAACGACATCAATGCCCTGCTGGCGGTGACCTTGCTGGAAAAAGACGGGCACCAGGTTTTGCGCGCCAAGAACGGGCGCAAGGCAGTCGAGGCCATGAGTGACCGGCGGCAGGCTTTTGACCTTGTCTTGATGGACATGCACATGCCGGAAATGGATGGGCTGGAAGCCACCAAGGAAATCCGGGCGCTGGGTCATGGCCAGGATAACCAGGGTCCCGGCGCCACGCCGATTATTGCCCTGACCGCCAATGCGATGAAGGAAGACCGGGAGCTGTGCCTGGAATCGGGCATGGATGATTACTTGTCCAAACCGATCAACCCGGAGGAACTCAAGGGGCTGTTGCGCAAGTGGGGAACGCAGCGCTCCAGCACCATAACCGGTGGTATTTTCCAGTAAACCGGGGAAGCGGGCTTTTTTACTTTGCGAGGATTCATCCCGCAATCAAATCTTCAATCACGGCAATCAAGGGTGTGGACACATTGTCGCATCTGGCGTAGTCTGGGGCAGGTAGAGGTTCGGGATTGAATATCCCGGGTGAAAAAGCAAAGAAAAAACAACAGCAAAGATAGCGAAATTGAGCGCAACGGAAACTTCTGAAATCCCGCTGAACCCGATGGAAATGACGCTCCTGATCGTCGATGACGACAAGCCGTTTCTCAACCGCCTGAGCAGGGCCATGACCTCGCGGGGATTTTCCGTAACCTTGGCCTTGAGCGTTACCGAAGCCCTGAAGATAATCGAAACCGACCCGCCGGCCTATGCGGTTGTGGATATGCGCCTTGAAGATGGCAACGGCCTTGATGTCCTGCAGGCGCTGGGCCGCAAGCGCCCCGAGGCCCGCGCCATCATGCTTACCGGTTATGGCAATCTGACAACGGCGGTTACGGCGGTGAAGCTGGGGGCGGCGGATTACCTGGCCAAGCCGGCCGATACCGATGAGATTTATGATGCGCTGATGACGCAATCAGGCGACAAGCCCGCCCCGCCCGATAACCCCATGTCGGCAGACCGGGTGAAATGGGAACATATCCACCGGGTTTACGAGCTTTGCGACCGCAATGTCTCGGAAACCGCAAGGCGGCTCAACATGCACCGGCGCACCTTGCAGCGCATTCTCGCCAAACGCGCCCCACGCTAGATCAACCTGCGTTCAAGTGGAATCACTTGAACGCAGATAAGTTGATCGACATCAAGCAGATAGAGCAACGGTAGTGCGTTCACTTGAACGCAGGTTGCTCTGGATTTTTTCATTTTTCAGGCTGAATATTCGGTATCCGGGATTTTCATTCTGGTGTAACTTTCCAGCTTCCGATCGGGCAGGAGATATTGGCCATGACGCAAGAGAGCATCAAAAACCTGAACACCGTGAAAGACAAGATTGCCGAGGCGGCAAGATCCGCCGGACGGCCTGCCGATGATGTCCATCTGGTGGCGGTCAGCAAGGTCTTTCCGGTTGAGGCCATCGCGCCTGTTTTACAAGCCGGGCAGCGGATTTTTGGCGAAAACCGGGTTCAGGAAGCGGCGCAGAAATGGCCGCAACTGCGCGAGGATTACCCGGATATAGAACTGCACCTGATTGGCCCGCTTCAATCGAACAAGGCGCTGGATGCGGTTCGCCTTTTTGATGTGATTGAAACCGTGGACCGGCCCAAGATCGCCGCCGCCCTTGCCAAGGCCATGGCCAAGACGGGCAAGACACCGCGTTTGCTGGTGCAGGTCAATACTGGTGAGGAGTCGCAAAAAGCCGGTGTCAAACCGGCAGACACCGGGGTTTTTCTGAAAAGCTGCCGGGACGAACATGGCTTGCAGATTGATGGGCTGATGTGCATCCCCCCGGTTGACGAGGAAGCGGCCCTGCATTTTGCGCTGCTTGAGAAACTGGCGCGGCAAAACGGACTGCCCGTGTTGAGCATGGGGATGAGCGCCGATTATGAAACGGCCATCGCTCTTGGCGCGACTCATGTGCGTGTCGGTTCGGCTATTTTCGGCGCTCGTGTCCGGGGCTGATAATCAAACGGCTGCGGGGCGAGAGCCGCGGCAGCAGGCGAACAAGATCACGGCGTTTCAGGCCAATACAGCCCTCGGTGGGCAATAAACCCGGCCGCGCCGTATGAACAAACAGCGCACTGCCCCGACCGGTAATGACCGGGTTATCATTTATCCCCGGCACAAGGATGAGATCGTAAAGATGATCTTCGCGCCACAAATGCTCCGCCGAGGCGCGAAAGGGCAGCTTGACCGGCTGGTTGTAACACGCATCACGGGCAGCATCGCACCAGCCATCATCAGGCCGGATGGGAAATACCGGCAAGCCTGACCGGGGCCGGGGCAGACGGTCGGCGCGGTAGAAAATGCACCGCAAGGGCCATATTCCATAGGGTGTTGTTCCATCGCCCTCGCTGTGAAAGGGCGCGGCGCCCGAGCGGCCAAGAGCGCAGGGGAAAAACCCGTGTCCCACGCCAAGCATGGCGACAGAGCGCCCCGGACGGGTGAGGTTCAGGATCAGGTCGATGGACGGGCTTGTTTTCAAGATATTGAAGGCTCACATTGTTTTCACTTAATTGAGATCAGCTATGGCTGTTCATCCGACCTCTTATCTTGTTATACTCAAAAGCAGCTTAAAGGAGAGGATCGTTTTCATGACTTCTGTCAAAAAGTTACTTCTTGTCGATGATGACGACGATTTGCGCGAGGCGCTGGTCGAACAATTTGCGCTCTATGACGAGTTCGAGACGGTTTCGGTTGACAGCGGCACGGCGGGTGTGAACTTTATCCGTTCAGATCATGCTGACCTGGTGATCCTTGACGTGGGCTTGCCGGATATGGATGGACGCGAGGCCTGCAAGCTCATGCGCAAGGGCGGCTTTAAAGGCCCTATCATCATGCTGACCGGCCATGATACCGATTCAGATACGATCCTTGGTCTTGAAGCGGGGGCCAATGATTATGTGACCAAGCCGTTCCGCTTTGGCGTTTTGCTGGCGCGCATCCGGGCCCAGCTCCGCCAGCATGAACAAAGCGAGGACGCGGTGTTTACCATCGGGCCCTATACCTTCAAGCCCAGCGCCAAGATGCTGGTTACCGGCGATGACCAGAAAATCCGCCTGACGGAAAAGGAAACCTCGATACTGAAATATCTCTACCGCGCCGGGGAGAAGCCGGTTGGCCGCGATGTTCTGCTGCACGAGGTCTGGGGCTATAATTCGGGGGTTACCACCCATACGCTGGAGACCCATATTTACCGCCTGCGCCAGAAGATCGAGCTTAATCCTTCCCGGGCCGAGCTTCTGATTACCGAAACCGGCGGCTACAAGCTGGTGCCATGACGCTGGAAAGGGATGCCGCACGCTTGTGGCGTACACCGCTTTTTTCCGAGGTTGATCCGGCGCAACTAAAAATGCTCGCCTTTGCCGCCGTGCGGGTGCATCGCCGCCCCGGTGAAATCCTGGTCCGCCAGGCCGAAAAGACCAATGCGGCTTTTGTCATTATCAGCGGCCGGGCAAAATACACCCCGGAACGGGGCCGTTCACAAAATGAGCGGCGCCTGGGGCCAGGGGCGATTATCGGCGAGTTCGCCCTGCTTACCGGAAAGCCTTCTCCGGTCACCATCGTGGCGGCTGAAGAACTCGTGACCATAAAGATCACGCGGGATCTGATTGAGCGTTTTACCCATGAATTTCCCGAGATCGGGGACCGCATGTTGCGGGCCTGGAAGCGCAGAATGAAACGCACATCCCAGCAACTGAGACAGTATTATGCCGTCCTGGATACCGGCCGCTGATCCGCTTACTCGACCTCACCGATCCATTTGCGATTTTGCGGGCGTTTGCGCCCGATCCATGCCAGGACAAGGGCAAAAAGGGCTGGCACCGCAAAGGCCGGCCATTTCAGCAGGGTCAACATGACCGGATCCCACAGATAGACTAATCCACGATCAACAAGAGAGAGTTGAAAAGCTTTCAGGCTGGGCGCGTGCAGGTTCGTCCATAGCTGCCCCAGCGGCGTGATGACAAGCTCGTCGGCTCCAAGGCTGCGAATGCCATCAAGCACCGAGAGCCCGAAAGCAAGGCTGAGCAGCAAATAAGATAGTGAACGCAATATGACCATGGCCGTCTCCGCAAGGTGAAAGCCGAATGAAGCATTTGCCGGAGCATTTGTAAATCCATTTGCCAGCGGCCCGGTTACGGTGTTTCGGGTGGATGCGCCTTATTGCGCCGCCTGGGGCAATTGCGGCGGGGGTTTGTTATCGATAGGCTTTTCATCCTCCGGCTCGCTCTTCTTGAGCATTTTCCGTCGCCGCGCTTCCCGCCGTGCGGCGCGCCGTTCAAAGAAATTACGCCATTTGCGCCGGTAAACTTCCGGCGCGGCCAGCATGACCGGCGTCAGGACAAGGGTCAGCACGGTGGCAAAGCCCAGCCCGAAGATGATCGCCGTGGCCAGCGGCACCCACCAGCCTGCCGTCAGGCCGCCAAAGCCGATGGAGCGGGTGAGGAAATTGACATTCATGCCCAGCATCATGGGGGCAAGGCCGATCATGGTGGTAATGGTGGTGAGCAGGACCGGACGCAGGCGCTGGGAACAGGCCAGCACGATGGCTTCGAGCTTGTCCATGCCCTCTTCAAAAAAGCGGTTATAGGTATCGAGCAGAACAATGGCGTTGTTTACCACGATCCCGGCCAGCGCCACCACGCCGGTGCCGGTCATGATGACCGAGAAGGTCTGGCCCATGACCATCATGCCAATGAGCACCCCGACCACCGAGAGCACCACGGTCATCAGCGTCAGGAAGGTCTGGTAAAAGCTGTTGAACTGGGTGAGCAGGATGATGAACATCAAGAACAGCGCCCCCATCATGGCCTTTTGCAGGAAAGCGGCGGATTTCTTCTGCTCTTCATCGGCGCCGCGGAACTTGAAAGAAACACCCGCGGGCCAGTTTTGGGCTTTCAGCCAGTTTTCAATCTGCTTCACCTTGGCATCCGGCATGGTGCCCTCGGTGACATTGGCCTTCAGGTACATCGAGTACAGCCCGTCACTGCGGGAAATGGAGCTGACCCGCTGATGGGCCTCGCGCTTGACAAGGTTACGGATGGGCACCAACCCTTTTGGCGTGCGGATGCGCAACTGGTCAAGCTGGCTTAACGAGCGTTCACTCTTTGGAAAACGCGCCCGGATATCGATTTCATCCTCGGCGTTTTGCGGCCGGTACGTGCCGATCAATATCCCGTTGGTGACAAGCTGGATCACCCCGCCGACCGAGGCCACATCGGTGCCAAAACGCCCGGCCTCCTCGCGGTCAACCTTGTACTCCCATTCAATGCCGGGCAGCGGGCGGTCATCTTCAATATCGCGCAAATCCTTGGCTTCGGTGTCGAAGTACTGCCGCAGCCGGGCCACCACCGTTTTGAGTTTTGCATAATCATCACTGCGCACTTGCAAGCGGATATCCTTGCCCGTTGGCGGGCCTTCTTCCTTTTTTTGCAAGTCGACATAGATGCCCGGCAAGGCGGCGGTTTTGCGGCGGATATCCTTTAATATCTCGGCGCCCCCGGGCCGCGAACCGGCGGCGTGGAACTCAAGATAGATGCGCCCGATGGTGTCACGCGGGGCATCGCGTTCGGTGTTGGGGCCAAAATCAAGCCCACCGGAAACCCCGGCGCTGGTAAAGGCAGAGCGAACGCCGTTTACGCCCAGAGCGATCTTTTCAACCTGCTGGGTCAGGTCCAGTTTTTCAAGGGCCGAAAGATTGCCGCGGGCGCGCACGAAAACCACCGCCTGCTCAAAATCCGCTGCCGGGATGAACTCCACACCCTTGCCGAAATAGGCAAAGCCCTGGACGATGATGGTAATCAGCAGCCCGATGGACAAGATCACCTTGAGCGGATGCCAGATCAGCATGTTGATGATGCGGGCATAAGGTCCCTTGACCACGAAGACATGCGGCGGTGCGGGCTGGCCCGCCGGGGCGGCAAGCAATTTGCCTTGCCGCGCCTTGCGCCGGAATGCGGGAAGGGTGAAGAAATTGACGATTTTCCACAAGCTGCTGCCCAGAACCGGCAGGAACACCATGGCGGTTATGAATGAGGCCGTGAGGACGACAATCACGGTAATGGGCAGGAAGCTCATGAACTTGCCCGCCACGCCCGGCCACAGCAGCATGGGCAGGAAGGCGGCCAGGGTGGTGGCGGTGGAGGAAAATACCGGCCAGAACATGCGTTTGGCGGCCAGGATATAGGCCTGCGTCCCGTCCATGCCTTCATCGAGCTTGCGGTCGGCATATTCGACAATGACAATGGCCCCGTCCACCAGGATGCCGACCGTGAGCACCAGCCCGAACATCACCATCATGTTGACGGTAAGGCCTAAAAACGCAACGCCCAGGAAACCGATCATGAAGGAGGTGGGGATGGCGATACCCACCAGCAGCGCCGAGCGCAGCCCCAGGGCGGCCACCACGATCACCATGACCAGGGCAATGGCGGTGAGGATCGACGATTGCAGGGAATCAAGCGATTCAAACACGAAGCCCGATTGATCGAGGGTAAAATCGACATGGATCGCCTTTGGCCAGTTACGGGTATATTCGGCAACGGTTTTGCGCACCGCCTCGTTGTTCTCGACGATATTGGCCCCCAGACGCTTGATGACCTGAATGGCCAGCGCCGGTTTGCCATTATAACGCGCATAACCCGCGGCATCCTTGAAGGTGCGGCGAATCCGGGCAACATCCTTCAAGGTCACCACGCTTTCACCGGAAACCTTGACCGGCAGGGAATAGACATCCGAGGCCTTTTCAAAAAGACCCGGCACCTTGATATTGAAACGCCCGGTTCCGGTATCGAGCGCCCCGGCGGGCACGAGCTGGTTGTTGCGGGTCATGGCGGCGATGAGCTCGGGCTGGGAGATCTTGTAGGATTCCATTTTTGCCGCATCGATGATGACCTCGAGAACCTCTTCGCGGTGGCCGGTGAGATTGGCCTCCAGAACCGTGGGAATGGCCTCGATCCGGTCTTTCAGGCGGCGCACGAGATTATAGAGCGTACGCTCGGGCACCTCGCCGTAAAAGGTGGCGACGATCACCGGGACAAGAGAGAGATTGACCTCCTTGACCACCGGCTCTTCGGCATCGGCGGGGAGGTCCGCCTTGGCCAGATCGACCTTTTCACGCACATCGCGCCCGGCGATTTCCTGGTCCGTTTCCGCCTCGAACTGGACCACCAGAACGGCGTAATTCTGCCCGGCGGTGGCGGTCAGTTCCTTTAGCCCCTCAAGGCTCCGGAGCTGGGTTTCCATGGGCTTGATGAGCAGGCGTTCGGAATCTTCGGGCGAGATTCCGTTATGAATGATGGTGACGGTGAAAATCGGCACCGGGATATCCGGGTCGGCTTCCTTGGGGATGGTCAGATAAGATACAACCCCGGCAATCACCAGAACGACCATCAAGGTCAGCACCGTGCGGGGGCGGCGCAGGACAGCTTCCAGCGCCGCCATCATGACCGGTTCTCCGCGATCTCGAGCACCGGCTCGACCTTTTGCCCGCTGCGCACATAATCCTGCCCCACGGTAATCAGGCGGATGGCGCCGGGAAGCCCGCCTACCCAGACGCCCTTGCTGCTATCGGCCAGAATCCGGGTGGGCAGGAATTGCACGATGTTTTCCTCATCAACCACCCGAACCCCCACCTGCCCGGCGTCATCGAGGGAAAGCAGGGATGAAGAGAGCAGGTGAGCCGGTTCAGGGGCAAGCGGGATCTTGATCTGCGCGGTGACCCCGTCGCGCAAATGCCGCTCCGGGTTGGCGACCTCAAGCTCGATGCGAAAGGTCCGCGTGGTGATATTGGCCGATGGTGAAATAAAGCGGATATGACCGCTCACCGTCTCGCCGGTAACCAGCTCGGCTTGCGCCTTCATGCCGGTTTTCAAGGCTTTGATATCGCGCTCGGAAACGTCACCCGTCACCAGCAACGGATCGGGCTGAACCAGTACGGCGCAGATTCCGCCCGGTTGCAGCAGATCGCCGGTTTTGGCGGGTTGGGCCTCGATGATCCCGTCAAAAGGAGCCTCGATGGATGTGCGCTCGATATCAAGTTTCACCCGGGTGATGGCGGCCCGGGCGGCATCAAGGCGCGCCTTGTGGGCCGCTTCCCGGGTTTTGGGTGTAAAGCCGCTCTGGCTCAGGGCCGCGCTGGCGCGGTAATCCAGCTCGGCCTGGGCGAGGGCCGCCCTGGCCTCGGCCAGCCGGGCTGGCCGGTCGCCCGGATCAAGACGGCAAAGCATCGTTCCCTTTTTGACAAAGGCGCCCTTTTCGGCTGGAACGGCAATGACCTGGCCATTGGTCCGGGCGCGCACCTGCACCCGCGCCACGGCCTCGGTGCGTCCGCGCACGACCAGGGTTTGGGTGCGGGGCCGGGCGTGCAAGAGCCGGATTTTGACACGGGTAACGACCGGGTTTGCCGGTTCGGTGGTTATCGCCGGTTTTGCCTTCATTCCACCGGCAAGCTGTTTGAGCGTATCCTTGCCCGAAAGCACCCAGCCGGTAATTGCCGCCAGTATGAGAATGGCCCAGAGGATTGATCCAAATTTTCTCATGATACTCTTACTCTATGATGTCAGGTTCTGGAACCTGAAGGTTGAGAGCACTCCCGGCAATACGCGCCAGTTTCTCGCGATTTGCCCGCAGATGCCTGGCATCGTTTTCATAAGCCGTGATGCCGCAACCAATGGCAAAGCGGCTGCCCTCGTGCTCAACCTGCTGTTGAACCTCCTTGAGATAGGCCACCTTTTCATCCAGCCAGTTCAGCCGCTCATCAACCAGCCGGTTGAAGGTGGCCGGGTCCACCAGCTCGACGCTCATCATGATGAGCAAGAACTCGGATTTGAAAATATCATCTGCCGGGGGCAGGTGAAGCGCCTCGATAAAAGCGCGGCGGCCCGCCTCGGTGAGAGTATAGATCTTTTTGTTGGGCTTGCCCGACTGCATTTCCTCGCGGCAAGAGACCAGGCCTTCCCTGGTCAGCTTGCCCAGCGCCGGATAGATGGCGCCATAACTGGCATTGATAAAGTAGGAAAAAATGCCCTCCTGGGCGCTTTTGCGGATTTCATATCCGGTGGCGTCACCAAAATACAAGATCGCCAAGCATAAAGTGCGTACATTCATGAAGCTGCATCCACCTTCCGATATATTGTGGATATAAATATAACGAAAAAACATATATCGCAAGATGTATTTTGCAGAATTGGACTGGACACACCCTGCCGGACATGGTGCAATCAAGCTGGATATAACAGGCAGGAGCAGGGCACTCATGGACAGGCTCAAGGGAAAGACCGCATTGATTACCGGGGCTGCTTCGGGCTTTGGGGAAGGCATGGCCGCTGCCTTTATCCGCGAGGGCGCACGGGTCATGATTGCCGATATCAATGGGCAGGCGGCGGAAGAGGCGGCCCGGAATCTTGGCCCGGCGGCATCTTCATGCCCGGTAGATGTTTCGGTTGACGGGGATGTCCGTGCGGTGGTTGAACAAACCGAAAAGGCTCTTGGCGGCCTTGATATCATCGTCAACAATGCCGGGATCACCCATGTCAACCAGCCCATGCTCGAGGTTGAAGAAGCCGAGTTTGACCGGATATTCGCGGTGAATGTCAAATCGGTTTACCTGATGGCGCGCCACGCGGTGCCGGTCATGCGGCGCAATGGCGGCGGGGTAATTCTCAATATAGCTTCGACCGCCGGGGTGCGCCCGCGTCCGGGGCTGACCTGGTATAATGGCTCAAAGGGCGCCATGATTACCCTGACAAAATCCATGGCGGCGGAACTGGCCCCGGACAGGATCCGGGTGAACGCCATTAACCCGGTGGCTGGTGAAACGCCGCTGCTGGCCAGGTTCATGGGCGAGGACACGCCCGAAACCCGGGCGCGCTTTGAAGCCTCGATTCCCTGGGGACGCCTGAGCCGGCCCGATGATATTGCCAGCGCGGCGGTGTTTTTATGTTCGGATGAGGCGGAAATGATTACCGGCGCGGCGCTTGAAGTTGATGGCGGGCGCTGCATATAGGCGTGAAAAGATGAGCGAAGCAAACCGGAACGATGCTGAAACCAGGGGCTTTTGCCCCCTGGGTCATGAGCCCCATGGTGAAAAAATCACCCGTTCGGCCTATGAAACCGCCGATCAGGCGGAGGCCTGGTTTTATTCCCTGCTCGATACCGCGGCAGACGGTATCATCGTCACCGATGACAGCGGACGCATCCTGGCTTTCAACAAGGCCTGCGAGGATTTGTTCGGCTATAGCGCCGAGGAGATCACCGGAGAGGGGATTTCCAAGATCATGCCGCATTCTGAAGCCGTGCATCATGGCCAGCATATTGCGCGCTACCTGGAGACGGGCAAAAAACGCATTATCGGGATTGGCCGCGACCTGGAAGCGCGCCACAGGGACGGTACGGAATTTCCCATCGAGCTTTCGGTTGGCGAGGCCAATACCAATACCGGCCGCCAGTTCATCGGCATTATCCGCGATACCCGCTCGCGCAAGAAGGCCGAGGCCCGGCACCGGCAGTTGCAGGGCGAACTTGAACACCTGGCGCGGGTGAGCGCCATGAACGAACTGGGTTCGGCCATTGCCCATGAGCTTAACCAGCCACTTACCGCGATCATGCTCTACATGCAGGCGGCAACGCGCGCCGCTTCAAAATCAGGCCTTGATGAAAATATCCGCGAGATTCTGGAAAAAGCGGCAAATGAAGCCGAACGGGCCGGGAAAATCCTGCGGGGCATGCGCCGGTTTGTGGAAAAGCGTGAGGTCGAGCGCCGCAAGGTGGCGATTCACGAGGTTATTCATGAAGCCATAGACCTGATGGCGCAAACCCTGGTTGAGCGCGCCATTGATGTCCAGCTTTCCTTCACCGAAGGCGAGCCGATGGTCGATGCGGACCCGGTGCAGATCCAGCAGATACTGATTAATCTCATGCGCAATGCCATGAATGCCATCGGCGACCAGGAAGACCGACGCATTCGGGTGGAAACCCATGTCAAAGACGGAACCCTGGAGCTTGGCGTTGAAGATAACGGGCCGGGACTGGGAGATGAGGTCATGCCGACATTATTCCGTGCGTTCTCCTCGTCAGGCGTTGGCGGCATGGGGCTGGGACTGGCGATTTCCCGCTCCATCGCACGGCGTCATGAGGGTGACCTGGCATTGGGTGAGGCAACCCGGCTCGGCGGCGCGCGGTTTGATCTCACCTTGCCTTTGGCAGAAGGGGCAGAATGATGGATAAACACAGCCTTTATATCATTGATGATGACAGCGCCGTGCGTGATGCATTGAGCATGGTGTTCCGGCAAGAAGGATATGGCGTCAAGGCCTTTGAATCCGGGGATGCGTTTCTTGAGGCGCTTTCGCGGCTTGCTCCGGCCTGTATTCTTCTTGATATTCGCATGCCGGGGCGCTCGGGCCTGGACGTTTTGCAGGATCTCTCCAGGATCAGTTACAATGCGCCCATCTTCATGATTAGCGGCCATGGAGATATTCCCATGGCGGTGCGGGCTATGAAGAACGGCGCGGTGGATTTTATCGAAAAGCCGTTTGATGCCGATACCGTGGTGCGCCGCGTCGGCGAGGCGGTGCGCGCCCACAAACCGGCGGCAAGCGGATTTGCAGCAATTGAAAAACTCACCCGGCGGGAGAAACAGATTCTGGAACGGATCGCCACGGGTGCATCCTCGCGCGAGATCGGGGCGGATCTTGGGGTTTCTCCGCGCACCGTTGAGACCCACCGGGCGCGGATCAAGGACAAGCTGGGGGCGCGCAACGCGGCTGATCTCGTCCGGATTGCCCTGGCCGGTTCAAGGAACTGAAAACGCCGCAAGTATATAAACATTTTTTTATATATACATTGATACATATCCCCTCCTCTGATATGTAGCCTCCAAGGCAGGCTCTGCCCGTATATGCCGAGCCAAATCCTCCATCCATGCCATCAGGAGAGACCGATGAGTGAACAGAAAGATTATGTAGTTGCCGATATCAACCAGGCCGATTGGGGCCGCAAGGAACTTGATATTGCCGAAACGGAAATGCCCGGCCTGATGGCGCTGCGCGAGAAATATGGCGAGTCCAAGCCCCTGAAAGGCGCACGGATCGCCGGATCGCTGCACATGACCATCCAGACTGCGGTGTTGATTGAAACCCTCACGGCGCTGGGTGCGGAAGTACGCTGGGCCTCGTGCAATATTTTCTCGACGCAAGATCATGCCGCCGCCGCCATTGCCGCATCTGGCGTGCCGGTATTCGCGGTCAAGGGCGAGACATTGGAAGAATACTGGGACTATGCCGACCGGCTGTTTGACTGGCATGACGGCGGCACCGCCAATCTTATCCTCGACGATGGCGGCGACGCCACCATGCTGATTATCCTGGGGGCCAAGGCGGAAACCGATCCGTCCGTTCTGGATAATCCGACCTGCGAGGAAGAAGAGGTTCTTTTCGCCCAGATCAAAAAATCACTGGCCAGGGATCCGAGCCGCTATTCCAGAATCCGCGCCCAGCTTGGCGGGGTTTCGGAAGAAACCACCACCGGGGTGCACCGGCTTTACCAGATGCAGGAAAGGGGCGAGCTTCCCTTCCCGGCGATCAATGTCAATGACAGTGTCACCAAGTCCAAGTTTGACAACCTGTATGGTTGCCGCGAGAGCCTGCCCGATGGAATCAAGCGCGCCACCGACGTGATGCTGGCGGGTAAGGTCGCGGTTGTGTGTGGTTACGGCGATGTGGGCAAGGGTTGCGCGGAAAGCCTGAAAGGCCAGGGGGCGCGGGTCCTGGTCACCGAGATCGATCCCATCTGCGCGCTTCAGGCGGCGATGGAGGGATACGAGGTTGTCACCATGGATGACGTGGCGGCGACAGGTGATATTTTCGTTACCGCCACCGGCAACAAGGATGTCATCACCGTCGATCACATGCGCCAGATGCGGGACCGGGCGATTGTCTGCAATATCGGCCATTTTGACTCGGAAATCCAGGTGGCGGGCCTGAAAAACTACAAGTGGCACAATGTCAAGCCGCAGGTTGACGAGATCGAGTTCCCCCATGGCCGCCGCATCATTTTGCTGGCCGAAGGGCGCCTGGTGAATCTGGGCTGCGCCACCGGGCATCCCAGCTTTGTCATGAGCGCGTCCTTTACCAACCAGGTTCTGGCGCAGATGGAATTGTGGACCAATAACGACAATTACAAGAACGAGGTCTATGTGCTGCCAAAGCATCTTGACGAGCAGGTGGCCCAGCTTCACCTTGACCGCCTCGGGGTGAAAATGACCACGCTCAGCAAGGAACAGGCCGAATACATCAATGTACCGGTTGAGGGCCCCTACAAGCCCGATCATTACCGGTACTGATTTTTTCCCGCTATTTTTGCGCTAGCCGATTCACAAGAGGGAATCTCTGCCCTATACTGCCCGTCAGGCGGGTAAATCGGTTGAGTCTCTTTTGACCATTTGGGGCGGCATGGCGCTAGCAGGGACATTATCATGGCGGGGGCGGGGGCTTTTGCTCCCCGTCTCATTTTGCTTGCCGGTGGACGCGCATGCCCGGGATGCGCAATCCCCGGATATTGCAGGTGGTTTTTCATCTTTTTTTCAGTGGGCGAAGCTTCCCGCGCCCGGATCACTTGAAATCCTCATGGCGGGGATAACCGTGGTCGCGCTTCTTGCCGCCCTGATTGCCATTATCTTTTTGATTCGTATCCGCAGCGCCGACCGCAAGGCGGCAATGGTGCAGGACGAGCAGATAGCAAGGCTGGAAAACCGGCTGATGGAAGCCGAGTTTTTCGCCAATGCAACTTCGGCGATCCATATTGTCTGGGATGGCAAGGATGATACTGCGCCGCGGCTTTCCGGCGCCCTGCCCGGTTCCGACGGGGTTCCGGCCAGCAAAAAGGAAATCCTTGATTTCAAATCCTGGCTCGACCCGGAAGGCCTTGCCAAGTTTACCGCGGCTCTCGACAAGCTGAAAGACTGGGGGACGCCCTTTAACCTGTTTGTCCAGACAAGGGCTGGCGCTTCCCTGGAGGCAGATGGCCGCGCCACCGGCGAGCGGGTGGCCGTGCGGCTGCGGGACCTTGCGGGCAAGATGCAGGAACTGGCGGTTCTCTCGCAAGCCTGCAACACCTATGAAAATGATGCCCGTTCCCTGCGCACCCTGCTTGACACCGCCTCGGCCCCGGCCTGGCTGCGCGATGAGGACGGTGCGTTGATCTGGGTCAATCAGGCCTATGCTGAAGCAGTCGAGGCCAAGACCCCGGAAGACACGGTGGACGGGGCGATCGAGTTGTTCGGGGCCAGTGACCGGCAACAGGTGGCTGATGATATCCAGACCAGCGGAAACAGCCGCCGGGTGATCCATGCCATTGTCAAGGGCGAGCGGCGCACGCTGGAAGTCACCAGCACCAGGGCGGCTTGCGGCAGCGCCGGGCTGGCGGTGGATATCACCCGGCTTGATGAACTGCGCGATGAGATCAAGCGCCATATCCAGGCCAATGAACGCACCCTTGACCAGCTTGAATCGGCTGTCGCCATTTTTGGTTCCGACCAGAAGCTGCAATATTTCAATGCCGCCTGTCTCAAATTATGGGGGCTGGAAGAGCAATGGCTGCGCTCGGGTCCGGGCAATGGCGAGGTTCTTGACCGGTTGCGGGTGGCGGGCCGCTTGCCGGATGAAGTCGACTACCATGTCTGGAAGAAAAAACAACTTGAAGTCTTCGCTTCGGTGGAGGCGAGGGAAAACTGGTGGTATTTGCCGGATGGGCGGACCTTGCGGGTGGTCAGCGAACCGCATGCCTTTGGCGGCGTCACCTGGCTGTTCGAGGATGTCACTGAACAACACAAGCTGGAAAGCCGCTACAAGACCCTTGTATCGGTGCAACGCGAGACGCTGGATCATCTGCGCGAGGGGGTGGCGATGTTTGGGTCGCATGGGCGGTTGCAGCTTTACAACCCGGCGCTGGCCCGGATCTGGGAGCTTGAGGACGAGCGCCTGAACACCCTGCCCCATATCGATCAGGTCATGCAATGGTGCCTGCCACTCTATGACAAGCTGGAAATCTGGAGCGATATCAAGGCCGGGATCACCACCCTTGAAGATGAACGCGAAACCCGGAGCTGGCGGATTTCGCGGCGGGACGGGCGGGTGCTGGATGTGTTTCTGGTGCCGCTTCCGGCGGGCTCCACATTGCTTGCCTTTGTCGATGAAACGGCCTCGGCAAAGGCCGAGGACGCCCTGCGCCAGCGCGCCGAGGCGCTGGAGGCGGCGGACAAGATCAAGTCGGCCTTTGTCTCCCATGTTTCCTACCAGTTGCGCGAACCGCTCACCAGCATCATCGGGTTTAACCAGATGCTGGCTTCAGGCACATTCGGGAAAATGAACCCGAAACAGGCCGAATATGTCGATAATATCGGCAAGGCCAGCGCTACTTTGGAAAATGTCATAAATGATATTCTTGACCTGGCGACGATTGACGCCGGGGTGATGGAGCTTGAACTGGCGAAAATCAATATCGCCGAGGCGCTTCAGGAGGCCGGGCAACTGGTCAAGGACCGGTTGATTCGCAGCAAGCTGCATCTTGAGATTGATATCAGTGACGCGGACAGCACCATCATTGCAGACAAGCGGCGTTTGAAGCAGATCCTGTTCAACCTGCTTTCCAACGCCATTTCCTTCAGCCCCAGGGACTCGAAAATCGAGATGCGCTCCAGCGATGACGGGGAATTTGTTACCATCCAGGTGCGCGATCAGGGCTGCGGGATTGATCCGGGCCTTGAGGACAAGGTGTTTGACCGATTTGAAGCCGATGGCAAGAATGCCGCTCATCGGGGCGCCGGGCTGGGGCTGGCCATTGTCAAGGGATTTGTCGAACTGCATGACGGCAGCGCCACGCTAAGCTCGCGTGAAGGGGCAGGAACGGTTGTCACCTGCCGTTTCCCGGTTAACGGACCCGCGGCCAAAACCGAGGCTGCGGAGTGAGCTTGAGCGGGACCTGGCAAGTTGACCTGAAAACCCAGGCCGATACGCTCCGCTTGGGGGCCGCTCTGGCGATGGCGCTTCGAGCCGGGGATTATGTACTCCTGAAAGGTGAGCTGGGAACCGGCAAGACCACCCTTGCCCGCGCCATTATTCACGCCCTGGGCGGGGTTGATGAAGAGGTGCCCAGCCCCAGCTTCACCCTTGTCCAGACCTATGAGGAGCTGCGGATTCCGGTCTGGCATTTTGACCTTTACCGTATTGAAGATCCCGAAGAGGTTCCGGAACTGGGCTTTGAAGAGGCGGAACAGGCCGGGTTGTGCCTGGTGGAATGGCCCGAATTGATGAGCGGTTATCTGCCTGCCGATTACCTGGAGATCCGGCTTGATGATGCATGGGGGAAAAGATCAGCCTGCCTTGCAGGTCATGGCGGCTGGACGGCAAGGCTGGCGCGAATAAAGGCTCTGGATGCGTTTTTGCGCGCCTCGGGCTGGCAGGGTGCCGGGCGTTCGTGGTTGCAGGGCGATGCCTCAAGCCGCGCCTATGAAAGGCTTGATCTGGGCGGAAAACGCGCGGTTTTGATGAATGCGCCGCCCCGGCCCGATGGCCCGCCGGTGCGGGACGGGAAAAGCTATGGAGAGCTGGCCCACCTGGCCCGGGACATGAGCCCTTTCGTGGCAATCTCCGGCTATTTGCAGGAACTGGGGCTGAGCGCGCCGCAAATCCTGGCGCAGGATCTGGCCAACGGGTTCTTGCTGCTGGAAGATTTTGGCGACGAGGTTTTCGCCGCCCGGCTGGCGCGCGGCGAGGATATGGAAGAGGCCTGCCGGGAAGCGGTTGACGTGTTGTGCGCCTTGCACGCCCGGCCTGCTCCCGCCGGCTTGCCGCTTGGCGATACGGGCCATTATGCATTGCCGCGATATGACCGGCAGGCTTTTGAGATCGAGCTTGAATTGCTCACCGACTGGTACTGGCCGTTTATAACGGAAAAACCGCTCTCAAAAACCGTTAAGGAGGATTACCTGACCCGTTGGCGTTCCTGCCTTGACAAGCTCAGCGGTGCAAAAACCCTTGTCCTTCGCGATTACCATTCCCCCAACCTGCTCTGGCTGGCGGGTCGCGAGGGAATAGCCCGTGTCGGTCTGATCGATTTTCAGGATGCGGTGATCGGTCCGCCCGCCTATGATCTGGTTTCCCTGCTCCAGGATGCGCGCGTGGATGTGCCGCCGGAACGCGAGGCCGCCTTGCTGCGGCTTTACATGGAAAAAATGAGCCTTGATTCGGCTGAAAAACAGGCATTCCTGGCCGATTATGCCCTGATGGGCGCTCAAAGGGCGGCGAAAATTCTCGGCATATTCGTGCGACTTTCCCGGCGCGATGAAAAACCGGGATACCTGAAGCATCTGCCCCGGGTCCGGGCAGCGCTGGCGCGCGATCTTGAGCATCCGATCCTGGCGCCGGTGCGGGACTGGTTTGCCGGCAACTTGCCGGAAATCCTGGCCCGTCCGAAGATCAAAACCGCCATGATCCTCGCGGCAGGGCTGGGCACCCGCATGAAGCACCTAACCGCCAATGCGCCCAAGCCGCTGGTCGAGGTTAACGGGGTGGCCCTGATAGACCATGTCCTAACCCGCCTTGAGGGCGCCGGAATTGATCGCATCGTGGTCAATTTGCACTACAAGGCCGACCAGCTCCAGCGCCACCTGGAGCAAGAAAACCTGCCTCATCTGGCCTTTTCCGATGAACGCGGGATTCTGCTGGACACGGGCGGCGGGGTAAAGGCAGCCCTGCCAAAACTGGGTCCGGGGGCATTTTTCATCTTCAATACCGATTCGCTCTGGCTTGAGGACAAGGTTTCAAATCTTGCAGAGCTGGAGAAGAGGTGGTCGGATCAGGATATGGATTTCCTGCTTCTTCTGGCTCCTTCGCGCGGCAGCCTTGGTTATGACGGGCCTGGAGACTTTCACCTGCTGCCCGATGGCCGGTTGCGGCGGCGCGGGCAAGGCGAGACGGCGGAATTTGCCCATACGGGCATTTGCATTGCGCGCCCTGAAAGTTTTGCAAACAGCCCTTCAGGCGCGTTCTCGCTCAATCTGCTCTGGGACCGGGCACTAGCGAAAGGGCGTTTGTTCGGCTTGCCCCTGAGCGGCGAATGGATGCATGTGGGCACGCCTGATTCGGTTGCGCAGGCCACGGAGCGCTTGCAAGAGGCGGACAAATGAGCAACGCATGGCTGCCGCGCCTGTTCACCATCGCACCGGACATGAACTTCCTTGACCTTCTGGCGGCAAGGATCCTTGCCGGGGGATTTCCCGTTGCCGGAAGCCCGCCGCCGGCTCTCGAAGCTCTTTCCAAATGGCGCATATATGTGCCGACCCGGCGCGCGGCAGGCATGCTGAAGGAAGCCTTTTTGCGTCAGAGCGGCCAGAACGCCCTCTTGCTGCCCCGGATCACGCCGCTTGGCGACCCGGAAGAAGACGAGCTTGTCCTTGCCGGCGGAGCGGCGGCTGATACTGAAGGGCTGGCGGCCGCACTTCCCCCGGCGATCACCCCGCTGGAGCGGCGGCTGATTCTGACCCGGCTGATCCGCGCCATGGACGCGGCCATTCGCCGGGTCAATCTGGGGCTTGGACGTGATTATGAGCACAGCCATAACCTGTCACAGGCGGTAATGCTGGCCGGGGATCTGGGGCGCTTGATGGATGCTGCCGAGATCGATCAGGCGAGTTGGGAGGGACTGACCACGCTGGTCCCGGAGCGCTATGCCCGCAACTGGCAACTGACGCTTGAGTTCCTCAAGATTACCACGCAAATGTGGCCGGAAATTTTATCGGAACGCGGGCTTGTCTCCCCGATATCAAGGCGTAACGGGCTCATTCTGGCCCGCGCCGCGCATTTTGAGCAGCATCCGCCAGAAGCCCCGGTCATCGCGGCTGGCTCTACCGGAAGCACACCGGCAACGGCCCGGCTTCTTGGCGCTATTGCCCGGTTGCCGCAAGGCGCGGTGGTTTTGCCGGGGCTGGACAGGGCGCTGGACAGCCCGGGCTGGCGGGCGCTGGGGCCGGATCATCCGCAATATGGCATGGCGCAGTTGCTGGACAGCCTGGGGGTAGCCCACAAGGATGTCGCGGTTCTTGAAAGCGGATCCGGCAAGCGCAAGGCCATGGCGGGTCTTCAAAAACTGACAAGTGAAATGATGCGCCCGGCAGAACAGAGCTTTTTGTGGAAATCCTTAAAACAAAGAATCAACCCGGAAGAGCTTGAAAGCGCGCTGGGCGATCTGGCCCTGATCGAGGCGCCGGACCAGGGCGCCGAGGCGCGGGTGATTGCGCTTATCATGCGCGAGGCCCTTGAGCATGAAAGCCTTGTGGCGGCCCTGATTACCCCGGATCGGGCGCTGGCGCGGCGGGTGGCGGGAGAGCTGGCGCGCTGGGATATCCAGGTTGAAGATTCCTCCGGCCGCCCCCTGCGCAGCACCTTGCCGGGGCGTTTCTTGCTGCTCAGCGCCGGGGCGGTCATGGCGCGCTTTGCCCCGCTGGCCCTGTTGGCCCTGCTCAAGCATCCGTTTTGCACGCTGGGCATGGCGGGCGCTGACTACCGGCGGGCGCTGCGCTGCCTTGACCTGGCCTTGCGCGGTCCAGCCCCGGCCAGCGGGCTGGCGGGCGTGCGCAAGACGCTGGAGAAAAAACAGGCCGAGGCAAAAAATGGCAAATACGTGCATCCTGCCATAAAACGGCTGGGTGCAGAGGACTGGCAAGCCGCGCATGAAATGCTGGCCGTGCTGGAACTCGCCAGCTCGCCTTTTGCAGAATTTTTCAAAAGCCGCGATCCGGTTGCCCTGAAAAGCCTTCTTCATGGCCATGTTGACATGGCGCAGGAACTTTCCGGCCGCCGGGAAGCTGAGAAAACCGCACCGCTCTGGCAGGGCGAGGCGGGTGAAGCGGCCATGAACTTCCTGGCATCTCTTGATGAGGCCGCCAGTGATGAGGACCGGCTCGGGGCCGATGAATACAGCGCCTTCCTGGAAGCCCTGATGGGAGATATAACTGTCCGGCCCCGGCAGAGCCATCATCCGCGGCTGTTCATATGGGGAACTTTGGAGGCACGGCTGCAACATGCCGATATTACCATATTGGGCGGGCTGAACGAGGGCACCTGGCCATCGGCAACGCGTACCGATCCGTGGTTGTCACGGCCCATGCGCGGCCATCTGGGGCTGGAGCCGCTGGAGCGGCGCATCGGTCTTTCGGCCCATGATTTTGCACAGGCGCTATGTTCGGGAAAGGTGTACCTGACCCGGGCGCAAAAACTTGACGGAACGCCCTCGGTCCCCTCCCGGTGGCTGCTGCGTTTGCAAGCGGTTTTGAAGGGGCTTGATCTGGAGGCGCAGCTTGCGCCCTCACCCGAAACCCCGTGGCTGGCCTGGAGCGAAGCGCTCGGAGCAGCACCCGATCATACCCCTATATCCCCGCCCGCGCCTTGCCCGCCGGTGCATCTGCGCCCGCGCGCCATGAGCGTGACCGCGATCGAGCGCTGGATTCGCGATCCTTACGAGATCTATGCCCGGCGGATTCTTCACCTTGAGCCGCTTGATGGCCTGGAATTACCGCCCGATGCGCGAATCAAGGGCATAATCATTCACGATATCTTGCAAGAATTCATCGAAAGCGAACCTCCCGGTCCCTTGCGCAAGGGCGCCCTGGAGCGGCTTCGCGCAATTGCGCAAAACGGGTTTGAAGCGCTTGCCAACTGGCCGGACATGCGCGCATTCTGGCAGCGCCGTTTTGACGATATCGCCTGCTGGTTCGTGAACATCGAACATGAAAGACGGGCCGGGATTGCCGCTATTCATGTTGAGCAACCAGCCCGCCTTGAGGTGCCTGGCAGTTCCCCTCCCTTTGTCCTGACCGCCCGGGCCGACCGGATTGATGTGCTTGAAGACGGCACGGCGGCCATTATTGATTACAAGACCGGGATGCCGCCTTCGGAAAAAACCATCAATGCCGGCCTGGCGCCGCAATTGCCGCTTGAGGCGGCGCTGCTGGCGGCGGGAGCTTTCAGGTCTGTTCCTGAAACCCCGGCAAGCGCGCTGTTGTACATGCGGCTCGGCGGCGGTGAACCGGCGGGGAAAATCATGGATGTTTCAAAAAAGACCCCGGCCATGGCGCTTGCCCGCAAGGCCATGGCGGATCTTGCCGGCGCCATAGCGCTTTATGACAGGCCCGATACGCCCTACATGGTGCGGCGCATGGCGCAATATGAAGACCGGTTCGGCGATTTTGACCACCTGGCCCGGACCCGTGAATGGCGGTTGTTGATGAGCGGGACGCAAGAGACATGAGCCAGCTTCAACAGGATCAGGTGAGCGGGATTATCGAGGCGGCCAGCAAGCGCCAGTCTGAGGCGGCGCAGCATGACAAGTCCGCCTGGGTTTCGGCCAATGCCGGGGCGGGCAAAACCCGTGTTCTGGTTGACCGGGTCACCCGGCTGTTGCTGGCGGGGACGCCGCCGGGGCGGATTTTATGCCTGACCTATACCAATGCCGCGGCGGCGGAAATGGCCAACCGCCTGTTTGAACGCCTGGCCGAATGGGCGACAGCAAGTGACGCGGTATTGCAAAGCCGGATATGCGCTCTGCCGGGCATTCAGGCCGCACCCAATGATGCGCTTCTGGACAGGGCCCGCAATCTTTTCGCCGAGGCCCTGGAGACACCGGGCGGGCTCAAGATACAGACGATCCACGCCTTTTGCGAACGCCTGTTGCACCGTTTTCCACTGGAGGCGGGGGTACCGGCGGGATTTTCGATCCTGGATGACCGCGAACGCGCCGAGTTGCTCGGCCAGGCGGTGCGCGAGGTGCTGGCGCGCGCTACTGAGGGCAAAAGCCCCCTGGCCGGGGCCTTCAGCCTTGTTGCCGGTCTTGTCAGCGAGGGGTCTCTGGATGAACTGGTCAGCACCATGGCCGGGCATGAGGCCTTCAAGACCTGCGCCGCTTCAGGCCCGGATGGATGGAGCGCGCACCTGGCGGACCTGGCGCGGGGATGGGGCATATCGCCTGAAGATACGCCGGCCACTATCCTCGCCTGTTTTCATGACCATGCGGCCAAATTACGCGATGCCTACCAGGAAGCCGCGCGGGTTTACGCCAAGGGTCCCGTAACCGATGCAAGGAAGGTCGCTCTCATGACGCGGGCGCTGGCGGAAACAGAACCTTCCCGGCATTTTGAAAACCTCAGGCCGGTATTTCTGAAAGCCGACGGCGAGCCGCAAAAAAATGTCATCACGGTGAATAACGGCAAGGCGCATCCGGAAATCCGGGCATTCCTGGAAGCGGAGCAGGAGCGTTTTTACCAGGCCACCATCAGGCTCAAGGCGGTGCAATTGCTGGCGGCCAACCGGGCGCTGCTCGAACTGGGCGGAGCGGTTATTGCCCGTTTTGAACAATTGAAGCAAAACCGCTCAAGGCTCGACTACCATGACCTGATTATCCGCACCCGCAATATGCTTTCACGCTCCGCCGATGCCGCCTGGGTGCTCTATAAACTCGATGGCGGTATCGAGCATGTGCTGATCGACGAGGCCCAGGACACCAGCCCGGCGCAATGGGAAATCATCAAGTGCCTGACGGAAGAATTTTTTGCCGGTGAAGGCATTGCCGATGACATTCGCACCGTGTTCGCGGTTGGCGATGAAAAACAGTCCATTTTCAGCTTCCAGGGGGCCGATCCGCAAAAATTTGGTGAAATGCGGGACTGGTTCGCCAGGTGCGCCCGGGAAAACTGGGTGAATGTTCCGCTCAATGTCTCGTTTCGCTCAACCTCGGCTGTCCTGGAGGCGGTTGACCTGGTCTTTGCGCAAGCCGTGGCGCGAGAAGGGGTAAGCGAGAGCATGAACGCGGTGCTGCACCAGCCCAGCCGCTCGGGCCCGGGGCTGGTGGAAATCCGCCCCAGCATCGCGGCGGAAGCTGACGGGGAGGAAAAGCCCTTTCCCGCCCCGGTGGATATCCCGGCGCGGCGTTCACCGGAGTTGCAACTGGCCGACCAGATCGCCGGGCGCATTGCCCGCTGGCTGGACCAGGGGCGGGTTCTGGCGGCGCGCCAGCGCCCTGTTGCCCCCGGTGACATTCTCATCCTGGTGCGCAAGCGGGGGATTTTTGCCGATGCCATGGTGCGGGCCCTGAAACGGCGCGATATTCCGGTGGCCGGGGCGGACCGGATGCGGCTTACCGACCAGATCGCGGTGCAGGACCTGATGGCGCTGGGCCAGTTCACGCTCCAGCCCGATGATGATCTCAACCTCGCGGCGCTCCTGAAAAGCCCGCTGCTGGAATGCGATGAGGATGACTTGTTTGCGCTGGCGGCGGAGCGCAAGGCAAGCCTGTGGCGCAGCCTTGCCGAGCGGGCCGGGGAGCGGGCGGTTTTCAGCACGGCCCTGGCGCGCCTTGAACGCTGGCGGGAGGCGGCCCGGCACTTGCGCCCCTTTGAATTTTTCACCCGGGTTCTGGACGGGGAAGGCCGCCGCGCCGCGATGATCCGGCGCCTTGGCGCGGAAGCAGCCGACCCGATCAACGAGTTTCTTGCCCAGAGCCTTGGGTTCGAGCAGGGTCATGTTGCCTCGATGCAGGGCTTCCTGGCCTGGATCAATGCCGGGGATACCCAGATCAAGCGGGATATGGAGCATGGCAAGAACGAGGTTCGCATCATGACCATACACGGGGCAAAGGGGCTTGAGGCCAATATCGTCTTTTTGCCCGACACCTGTCAGGTTCCGCGCAAGCAGGATATTGCCCGGTTGCTTGATCTTGCAGATGGCGCGGATGCGCGCCCGCCTGTATGGGTGGTCAATAAAAAGCTCAGCGAACAATTGCTGGAAGGCCCCCGTGAGCGCGCCGCGAAAAAACAGGATGAGGAATATAACCGGCTGCTCTACGTCGCCATGACCCGGGCGCGGGATGAGCTGTATATCGGCGGTTTTGAAAAGAAGAAAAAACCACCCGAGAATTGCTGGCACAGCATGATTCTCTCGGCGCTGGAGCCGCATTCGAAATGTATCCTGGACGAGAACGGTGCGCCGGTGGCGTGGCGTTTTTCGCATCAAACACCGCCTGCTGAACGTGAGCGGCAAGAGGCGCGCCAACCGGCCGCCAAGGTAGCGGCGCTGCCGTCCTGGGCCGGGCACGGCCCGCATCATGAGGCTCAAAAACGCGCGCCGCTTTCCCCCTCGCGCCTTGCGGCGGCGGAATTTGGCGCTTCGCATGCCGGGGAGCCCGGTGTTCTTTCACCTTTTGAAGGCGGCAATACCCGGCGTTTCAAGCGCGGCAACCTGATCCATACCCTGCTGGAATTCTTGCCCGCTCTTGAACCTGAAGGCCGGGCAGAACGCGCAATGGATTTCTTGATGCGTCCGGGAAATGACCTGGGCCCGGATGAGGCCGGGGAGATTATCGGCGAGGTTTGCGCCATTCTGGAGAACCCGGAATTTGCCCCCTTCTTTGGTCCCCACAGCCGCGGCGAGGCGCCATTTGCGGCGCGTTTGCCCGGCCCTGGAGATGCTCGGGGCGCCGGGCTGGTATTTGGCCAGATCGACCGGATCGCGATACTTGAGCGGGAAGTTCTGGCGCTGGATTACAAGACAAACCGCCCGCCCCCGGAACGGGTGGAAGATGTGCCGGAGATTTACCTGCGCCAGATGGCCGCTTATGCCCAGGCCCTGGACGGCATGTTCCCCGGCAAGAGCGTGCGCTGCGCCCTGCTATGGACCGATGCGCCGCGCCTGATGGATCTCCCCGGCCCGTTGCTGGCCCGTTTTGCGCCCGGGCAAGGCCACCAACCGCGATAATTTGACGCAGAATTTACCATAATTTAAACCGCTTTGTATAAACTTGCCGCCATGTTGATTATCATCGCGGGCATATTCATCGGCTTGAGCGCCTATTCGCTCTATACCACCATGCTGTCGTGGAAAGCGGTGCGCACGGGACTGGTTCACATCGACATTATCCGCGATCTCACCGGGCGGATAGACAAGGATGAGATCATCCATCTGTTTGGGCGGCCTGATGCCTCGCTGTATTTTCCGGTCACGCCGGAACTGGTTAAAAAAGCCCGGACGCCATTTTGCCTTTTATTGTCATGTGAAGGCGCAGATATCGTCAATATCGTACTTTTGTGCCTTGCGCTGTTTGCCGGCAATACCCCTCTGGGCTGGACAATTTTATCGGCCTCGGGACTATATATCGTGACCGGGTATATTCTGGCGGCCTATCTCATTGCCTCGCATATCGAGCAACTTGAAGATGAAATCGCCGCCGGCGCATCTTCATGATGGATTTTGCCATTTTCTGAATTTTGCTATATGCCTGCCGTAAATGGCAACAAGGCAGCTTTACCCCAGATGAAACACCGGCATAAAGGCGCCGTGGCGGCAGGCCATGAGTTGACGGCTCAGGCCATGAAAGAGATCCTGATCGAGGGCGGAAACGCCTTTGATGCGGCCATCGCCGGGGCGTTCATGGCCTGCGTGGCCGAGCCGGTGCTGGCGGCACCGGGCGGCGGGGGCTTTTGCATGATCCACGAAGCCCAGGGCGGGAATTTTTCCCTGCTTGATTTTTTTGCCCATACACCGCGCCGCAAAACCGCATCTGCTGAACTGGAGTTTTTCCCCATCACGGCGGATTTTGGCACCGCAACCCAGGAATTTCATATCGGCGCAGGCGCTGCCGCCACGCCCGGTTTTGCGCAAGGCCTGTGCATGCTGCACGAGCGGCTGGGAAAAATCCCCCTGCCGCGCATTGCCGAACCCGCGGTCCGGGCAGCCCGCAAGGGCGTCAAGGTCAGCCCGTTTCAGGCGGGGCTGTTCCAGATCATCTCGCCCATCTTGATCTCCAACCCTTGCGCCAGGGCCATATACGCCCCCGGCGGCGAGCTTCTCAAGGCCGGGGAGGTTTTATTGAACCTGGCCCTTGGCGACAGCCTCGAGGCCCTGGCGGCAGAAGGAGCAGAGCTGTTTACCAAAGGCGAGATCGGACAGGCCATCCTTGCCCAGTCAAAGGATCAGGGCGGACATCTGCATCTTGAAGATCTCACAAGTTACCGCGCCAAGATGCGCCGCCCGGTTTTGCGCCGCTATGGCGGGCTTGAGATGTTTGTCAACCCGCCGCCCTCGGCAGGCGGCACCCTGATCGCCTTTGCGCTCGGACTGTTGCCACATCTGGATGATAAACAGGGCCTGACCCTTGCCCTGGCGCGGGCGCTCGACCTGGGTGATGCGGCACGGCGCGAGGCCGGGCATTGCCTTGAAACCCTGAGCGATGATGCGGCCCTGATCGCCTGCCTTGAAAAAGCAGGCCGCCATAAACCGGCGCGGCGCGGCACCACCCATGTGAGCGCCATTGACGGACACGGCAATGCTGCCGCCCTGACCATATCGAACGGCGAAGGCAATGGCTTCATGCTGGGCAAATACGGTTTCATGCTGAACAACATGCTGGGGGAGGAAGATCTGAACCCGCATGGCTTCCAGAACTGGCCGGAAAACACGCGGCTTTCATCCATGATGGCGCCAACCCTTGTACGCGACCACAGTGGCGGGCTGATTGCCCTGGGCTCGGGCGGTTCCAACCGGATACGAAGCGCCATCACCCAGGTGATCGCCCGGCTTGGCCGCGGCGAAGAACTGGTCCGTGCAGTGGATGCGCCGCGCTTGCACCTGGAACATGGCCATCTGGATTTTGAAGATTTTTTCAGCGATGACCTGCGCGCATCTTTGCTGGCGGCTTTCCCCGATCACCGGGCATGGAGCGAAAAGAACATGTTTTTTGGCGGTGTTCATGCCGTTAGTTGCAGTTCGCAGGGGGAATTCACCATCGCGGGCGATCCGCGGCGGTCGGGAATTGGATATATCGTTTAATCCGGCCTCATTTTTTCAAAACAACAATGTGATCCGGCATCATTGGCCGGGTAAAGCGCCTGAACGAGTAAAACCTGCCCCCCTTATCAAGAAGTCTCCCAGGTTAAACCTGGAGATATTTTGGTATCTTGTGACTGGACAGGGGGAACTTCACGATCAATACAAAACATACACGATGTTTTAACCAGGGATATGCGTTAATAATGCAAGTATTAATAGATTTGTAATTCTTGTAAACATATGCATACAAACAGTATACATTAATGTAATCCCTATGATTAACAGATTGTAACTATATTTATTTCTTGGTGTTAACTTGATGGTAATTTCCGAGATGTAATCTCCTTCGTAGTTTGGTCCTGCCGGATGTGCTGGAGATGGCGAACATGGCGGGAGAACGAACAGAAGAGTCTAACATTAGGAGAGTAACATGAAAAATCTGGTTCTTCGTTTCGCCAAGAATGAATCTGGCGCGACTGCTATTGAATATGGTCTCATTGCCATGCTTATCGCGATTGCGATCATCGGCGCTGCTACAACCCTTGGCGGCAAGCTGAGCTCGACCTTCTCGTATATTTCCGGCAAGCTGAAATAACAGCGCCGTACCGAGAAACGGTATGACAACCGGAAGGTTTTCCGGTCACGAAATTCAAAAACCCGCTTCCCAGTTACGAAGTGGGTTTTTTATGTCCTGTTTATCAATTACTTAAGCGTTTTTTGATTGAATAGAAAAACACCGATGGCAACACGATACAACGGGGAGAGCATGGAAATTTCGGCAAATACCGCCAGCCTTGCGCCATCTGATGCAGGATCTTACTGGCTGAAATCATTCCTGGTCCATTTTACCGGCTCCTTTCGCGCTCACCTTGTCGGTTACCAGCTCTCTCTCGGCGCCCTGGCAATGGCCATGATCGCGGTCTGGGCGACCGACCAGTCGATGAGCGTTTTTTTGTTTTTCTCCATGTCGCTGGCCATGGTGATGATGGTCATTTTCAGCGTCGCCGCGCTGATAAAACTTGTTCGCATGATCGTATTCGAGCGTCCGCAAAGCCCATTGCGGGAGTTTTGGCGCTGGTTCCGCTTTGTGGTGATGGATCCTGAACGCCTCTCCCGGGGGCTGCATGCCATCTTGATCGTGAATTTCATGGGCATGGCCTATGGCCTGCTCAAATCCTCGATCCCGGTGCTGGTTCCGTTTTCCTGGGACACGAGTTTCATGGAACTGGACAGGATATTGCATTTTGGCTGGCATCCGTGGCAGATCCTGCAACCGGTTCTGGGTCACCCGGCGATAACTTTCGCGATGAATTTCATCTACAATATCTGGTTTTTCATCGTGCCGGGATTCTTTGTCTGGGTGGGTTTTATCATGCGCAATTCGGATTTGCGCATGCAGTACCTGGCGGCCAGCGTGATTGCGTGGATTCTTGGGGGCAATGTTTTCGCCACCCTGTTTTCCTCTGCCGGTCCCTGTTTTTATACGCTTTTAGGGAATTCTGGAGATCCTTACGGTCCCTTGATGAGCTATCTTCACATGGCCAACGGGCAGTTTGACATCTGGGCTCTGAATGTTCAGGAAACCTTGTGGAAGGGTTACCAGGACGGGGAAATGTCGGTGATCTCGGCCATGCCCAGCATGCACATTGCCAGCTCCACCTTGCTGGCGCTGGTAGCCTACGCCCATAACCGCCGCTTCGGGTGGTTGATGGCGGGCTATGCCATCCTGATTTTCCTCGCCTCCATCCATCTGGGGTGGCATTACGCGGTGGACGGATATCTTGGCGCCTTCATCGCCTTTGCAAGCTGGCGCCTTGCCGGCTGGCTGGTACGCCGCGACCGCAGCCGCCGGGACATGGTGGCTGAGGCGCTTGCGGCCTGATTATCCCCGGTCAGGGCAAGTTTACCCGCCGCAATGTGAGGTTGAAACGCCCGCCCTCTTCAAGCAATGTCGAACTGCCGGGATAAATCCGGTCAACCCCGTGATGAGCGCGCCGCGCTTCTTCGGCCATGACAAGAACATCGCCGGAGCTGATCCGAATTGAACAGGTCGGATCCTTGCGGGCGCGGCCACCCATGCGAAACAGCGCCGTATCGCCCAGCGAGATGGAAAGAATGGGGGCCTTCATGTCAATCTCGTCCTTGTCCACATGCAGACCAAGGCGGGCCCTGGCCCCGTAATAATTAATCAAGCAGGCCTCGGGCGGCGCGGCATAGCCGGTCAGTTCAGCCCAGATATCCAGCAAATCCCGCGGTATTTCCGGCCAGGGCCTGCCGGTTTCCGGGTGATGGTCCTGATAGCGGTAGCCTTGCTTGTCGCTCACCCATCCCAGGGTTCCGCAATTGCTCATGCGGACCGACATGGGCTTGCCGGTTCTGGGCATATGGGGGGTATAAAGCGGCGCAGCCTGCAAAATATCGCGGATCCGGGTCAGCAATTGCACTTGCCCTGCCGATTCCAGAAAGCCCGGATAAAGCCGATATCCATTATATATCATGATTTTGGCCCTTTTCACAAAAAATGCCACTCATCATACCTTGCAGCCAAGATGTACGCCCCTATATACACTTTCGAACACACAAATTTGCGTAAAATCCAAGGGGACTGGCGTTTAGGGAAACTTGATGCCCTGCTCGGGTGCTTGAAACAAGGCCCGTCCGGTCTGCCGCAGTAAAAAGAGGATATAATCATGTCGAAAGTCATAGGTATTGATCTCGGCACTACCAACTCATGTGTCTCGGTTATGGACGGGACAACACCCAAAGTCATTGAAAACGCCGAAGGCGCACGCACCACGCCTTCGATGGTTGCGTTTACCGAAGACGGCGAACGGCTGGTGGGCCAGCCCGCCAAGCGCCAGGCGGTCACCAACCCGGAAAATACATTTTTTGCCATCAAGCGCCTGATCGGGCGCCCCTATGATGATCCCACCACCCAGAAGGACATCGAGATGGTGCCCTACAAGATCATCAAGGCGGATAACGGCGATGCCTGGGTGGAAGGCCATGGCAAGAAATATTCGCCCTCGCAGGTTTCTGCCTTCATCCTGCAAAAGATGAAGGAAACGGCTGAAGATTTCCTCGGCGACAAGGTTTCCCAGGCGGTGATTACCGTTCCGGCCTATTTTAACGATGCCCAGCGCCAGGCCACCAAGGATGCCGGCAAGATCGCCGGCCTGGAGGTTCTGCGCATCATCAACGAGCCGACGGCGGCGGCGCTCGCCTATGGCCTTGACAAGAAGGACGGCCAGACCATCGCCGTATTCGACCTTGGCGGCGGCACTTTTGATGTCTCGGTCCTGGAGATCGGCGATGGTGTCTTCGAGGTGAAATCCACCAATGGCGACACCTTCCTTGGCGGTGAAGACTTCGACATGCGGCTGGTGGAATATCTGGCGGATGAATTCAAGAAGGACCAGGGCATTGATTTGCGCAATGACCGGATGGCCCTGCAACGCCTGAAAGAGGCGGCGGAAAAGGCCAAGATTGAGCTTTCCTCTTCGGCCCAGACCGAGATCAACCTGCCGTTCATCACGGCGGACCAGTCAGGCCCCAAACATCTGACCCTGAAGCTCACCCGCGCCAAGCTGGAATCACTGGTGGCGGACCTGATCGAGCGCACCATTGATCCGTGCAAGAAGGCGCTGAAAGATGCCGGGCTTACCGCTTCTGAGGTTGACGAGGTGGTTCTGGTGGGCGGCATGACCCGTATGCCGAAAATCCGCGAAGTGGTGAAGAACTTCTTCGGTAAAGAGCCCAATATGAGCGTTAACCCGGATGAGGTCGTGGCCATGGGCGCGGCCATTCAGGCCGGCGTGCTGCAAGGCGATGTCAAGGACGTGCTGTTGCTCGATGTGACCCCGCTTTCGCTGGGTATCGAGACTTTGGGCGGCGTATTCACCCGGTTGATCGACCGCAACACCACCATTCCGACCAAGAAATCGCAGGTCTTCTCCACCGCCGAGGACAACCAGAGCGCGGTAACCATCCGGGTGTTCCAGGGAGAGCGCGAGATGGCAACAGACAACAAGATGCTGGGTCAGTTTGACCTGGTGGGCATTCCGCCCGCACCGCGCGGCGTTCCCCAGGTCGAGGTGACGTTTGATATTGACGCCAACGGCATTGTAAATGTCTCGGCCAAGGACAAGGCAACGGGCAAGGAGCAGTCAATCCGCATCCAGGCCAGCGGTGGCTTGTCCGATAGCGATATTGAAAAAATGGTCAATGATGCCGAAGCACATGCCGAGGAGGACAAGAAACGGCGCGAGAGCGTCGAAGTGCGCAACCATGCCGAGGCGCTGGTCCATTCCACCGAGAAAACCCTTGGTGAGTTTGGCGACAAGGTATCAGAAGCCGACAAGAGCACGGTTGAAACCGCGATCGCGGATCTGAAAACCGCGCTTGAGGGCGAGGATCTTGACGCTATCAAGGCCAGGGCCGAGGCGCTTTCCCAGGCTTCCATGAAGCTGGGTGAGGCCATGTACCAGGCCCAGGCCGCCGAAGGCGCCGGCCCTGAAGCGGGCGCGGAGCAAGCAGCCCCGTCATCGGATGATGATGTGGTTGACGCCGATTTCGAGGAAGTCAAGGACGACAAGAAATCCTCTTGAAACGCGTGAGACCGCTCATGAGCAACGATATGCGTATATCCCCCATCCAGAACCGGGTGGGGGATATTACGTTCGCCTGATCTGAACCCTACCTGACCCGAGGCCAAGCCCCATGCCAAAACGCTGTTTTTATGAAGTTCTGAGTGTATCGCGTTCCGCGGACGGATCAGAGATAAAATCGGCCTTTCGGCGCCTGGCCAAGGAATATCACCCGGACCGCAATCACGGCAATGCCGAGGCCGAGGCCAAGTTCAAGGAAATCGGCGAAGCCTACGAGGTCTTGAAAGACCCCGACAAGCGCGCGGCTTACGACCAATATGGCCATGCCGCCTTTGAAAATGGCGGCGGCGGGCCGGGGGCCGGTTTCGGAAATGATTTTTCCTCCTCCATGTCGGATATTTTCGACGATCTGTTTGGCGAGTTCGTCGGCGGCGGGCGCCGCGGCACCCGCCATGCCCAGCGTGGTTCGGATTTGCGATTTAATCTTGATATCACGCTTGATGACGCCTTTTTCGGCAAGACGGCCAAAATCGAGGTCCCCTCTTCGGTGCCTTGCGAGCCTTGCGGGGGCTCGGGGGCCAAGCCCGGCACCGCGCCGACCGCCTGTCCGTCCTGTCATGGCCGCGGCAAGGTGCGGGCGTCCCAGGGGTTTTTCACCATTGAGCGCACCTGCCCGTCCTGCCATGGTTCGGGGCAGGTCATTCAGGAACCCTGCGAGAGTTGCCATGGCCATGGCCGGGTGATGTCGGAGCGCACGCTGAGCGTCAATATTCCCAAGGGTGTCGAGGATGGCACCCGTATCCGCCTGGCCGGTGAGGGCGAGGCGGGCTTGCGCGGCGGTCCGCCGGGGGATCTTTATATTTTTCTTTCCATAGAACCACACGCGTTTTTCCAGCGTGACGGGGCGGACCTGTTTTGCTCGGTGCCGCTGTCCATGACCACGGCTGCCTTGGGCGGTGAGTTTGAAGCCCCCACCATTGGCGGTGGCCGCACGCGGGTGAAGGTGCCCGAAGGCACCCAGAGCGGCAAGCAGTTTCGCCTGAAAGGCAAGGGCATGCCGGTGCTGCGCTCGCGCCAGGTGGGAGATATGTATATACAGGTGAGTGTCGAGACCCCGGTCAGGCTCTCGCGCCAGCAAAAAAAGCTGATGCAGGAATTTGAACGGCTGGGATCAGAGAAAAACAACCCGGAATCTTCCGGATTTTTCTCACGTGTGAAAGAATTTTTTGAAGGAATCGGGGACTAGATTTTTGCATCCGCCAGGGGGAATCAGGGAGTATCATGGCCAAGGGTTACTGGATCGGGCATGTCGATGTGCATGACAATGATGCCTACATGAAATATGTCGAGGCCAATGCGGCGGCTTTTGGCAAATATGGCGCGCGGTTTCTTGTCAGGGGCGGTGATTTTGAATGTGTCGAGGGCAAGACCCGCGCCCGCAACGTGGTAATCGAGTTTCCTTCCATCAAGGCGGCGCGCGCGTGCTATTCGTCACCAGAATACAAAAACGCCATCACGTTTCGCAGCGGCGGCGTGGCGGAGGCCGACCTTGTGATTATCGAAGGCTATGAGGGGTAACGATCATGGATGAGATGAAACTGGCCATCATGGGCGCCAGCGGGCGCATGGGGCGGGCTCTCACCCGGCTGGTTGCGGAAATGGAAGGCTGCGTGGTGGCCGGCGGCACGGAAGCGCCGGGCTCGGAATTTATCGGCGCGGATATCGGCGAGTTGGCCGGGATCGGCAAGCTGGGGATTGCCGCCACCGATGATCCCATTGAGCTGTTTGCCCATGTTGACGGGGTACTTGATTTTACCTCGCCCACCGCCAGCCTCGAATTTGCCGCCCTTGCGGCGCAGGCGCGCATTGTGCACGTGATTGGCACCACCGGCTTTACACCCGGGCAAGAGGCTGCCCTTGAGCCGGCCTCACGCCACTGCGTGATTATCAAGGAAGGCAATATGAGCCTCGGGGTCAACCTGCTCACCGCCCTGACCAGAAAGGTGGCGGCGGCGCTGGATGATGATTTTGACATCGAAATCCTGGAGATGCATCACAAGCACAAGGTCGATGCGCCTTCGGGCACCGCCTTGATGCTGGGCCGGGCCGCGGCGGAAGGGCGCCATGTTCAGCTTGAGCATCACGCGGTTTATGCCCGCGAGGGCCAGACCGGGGCGCGGCGGGCCGGCGATATCGGCTTTGCCACCTTGCGCGGTGGCTCGGTGGTTGGCGAGCACAGCGTGATCCTTGCCGGGGAAGGCGAGACGATTACGCTTTCTCATCAGGCGCTTGACCGGGCGATCTTTGCCCGCGGCGCGGTGAAGGCGGCGCTTTGGGGGCGCGGCAAGGATACCGGTATTTATTCCATGGCAGATGTTTTGGGACTGTCCTGACACTCCGGGGCGCCATTAAACTGCTGACAGATTATCACGAACGCGGTAAAAGGCGAGCGAGATACCAAGAGAGCAGGAACGCATACATATGAGTCATATTCTGACCCTTGTCCGCCACGGGCAAAGCGAATGGAACGCCAAGAACCTTTTTACCGGCTGGAAAGATGTTGATCTGACCCAAAAGGGCGTGGAAGAGGCCCGGCAGGCCGGGCAGCTTTTGAAGGCGCAAAACATCAAATACGATATTGCCTACACAAGCGCCCTGATCCGGGCGCAAAGAACCCTTGACCTGATGCTTGAAGAGATTGGCCAGGAGGATTTGCAGATCATTCGCGACCAGGCGCTCAACGAGCGCGATTACGGCGACCTGATCGGCATGAACAAGGATGACGCCCGCAAGGAATTCGGCGAGGAACAGGTGCATATCTGGCGGCGCTCCTATGATGTGCCGCCGCCGGGTGGCGAAAGCCTGAAAATGACCGCCGAGCGGGTTCTGCCCTATTTTGAAAAACACATTCTGCCACGGGTGATCGCCGGTGAAAACGTGCTGATCTCGGCCCATGGCAATTCCCTGCGGGCGCTGGTCATGGAGCTTGATGCGCTCAGCCCCGAAGAGACCTTGCAACTTAACCTGGGCACCGGTGTGCCGATCATCTACACCATCGGGAAAGACGGCAAGCCGACCTCGAAAAAGACGCTGGAGTTATCCGCGGCTTAAGAACTCGTCGGCCCGGAACAGGGGAAGAAACGGAATATTGGCATCGGCAAAGGTCTCGGTTGCGCCTTCCTGGCGGTCCACCAGCGTGAGCAGCAGCACCACCTCGCCGCCTTCCTCGCGCACCAGATCAACCGCTTTCAATGCCGAACCGCCGGTGGTGGTCACATCTTCAACGATGCAGATCCGCTTGCCCGCGAGGCTTTGCCCCTCGCTCAGGCCTTCGATGAGCTTTTGCGCCCCGTGGCCCTTTGCCTGCTTGCGGACAAAAAATCCCGGCAGGGGCTGAGCGCGCCGGAAGCTTTCAGGGGCCACGAATGAGACGATGGGCACCGCCCCCATCTCCAGCCCGCCGATCATGTCCACGCCCTTGTGTTCAAGTACCTCGCAGATCAGTTCGGCAAAAAGCGCCGCGCCTTCCGGGTCCATCATGGTGGGCTTCATGTTGAAATAAAAATTCGATACCCGCCCGGAAGCCAGGGTAATCTCAACCCCCTCGCCAAAGGATTTCTCGCGGATAATCTCTTTCAGGCGTTCCGCCCTTTCCTGTGCCATTTTCTTATCCCTTTTGTATTTAATGCGCCTCGTCCCAGTTTCGCGCCGCCCGTGCATCCACCTTTAACGGCACGGACAGGGCAAGAACAGGCTCGCAGGCGCGCTCCATGATGTTTACAGCCGTTTTGATGGTTGCCTCGACTTCCGCCTCCGGGGCCTCGAAGATCAGCTCGTCATGCACCTGGAGCAGCATTCTTGCGCCCAGGTTCGCCTGTTCAAGCGCCTCTTCCATGCGGATCATGGCGCGGCGCAGGATATCGGCGGCGGTGCCCTGAATGGGCGCATTGATGGCGGCCCGTTCCATGAAGGCGCGCTGCTGCTGGTTTTTCGAGTTGATCTGCGGATAATGGCAGCGGCGGCCAAAGGCGGTGGTGACATAGCCCCTGGCCCGCGCCTCGTCCTTGGCAGCTTCCATGAAATCGCGGATACCGGGGAAGCGTTCAAAATACATCTTGATATAATCCGCCGCCTCGCCGCGCGAAATGCCCAGCTGGCGGGCCAGCCCGAAGGCGGAAATGCCGTAGATGATACCGAAATTGATCGCCTTGGCGCGGCGGCGCACATCTGGCGGCATGGCTTCAACGGGCACGTTGAACATTTCCGAGGCGGTCATGGCGTGAATATCCAGCCCATCGGCAAAGGCCTGCTTGAGCGCGCCGATATCGGCGATATGGGCCAGCACCCGCAGCTCGATCTGGGAGTAGTCCGCCGAGATCAGCCTGAACCCCCCGGGCGCCACAAAGGCGCGGCGGATGCGGCGGCCATCGGCGGTGCGCACCGGGATATTCTGCAAGTTGGGTTCGGATGACGCCAGCCGTCCGGTGGTGGTGGCGGCCATGGAATAGGAGGTATGAACCCGCCCGGTTTCGGGGTTTATAAAGCCGGGCAAGGCATCGGTATAGGTGCTCTTGAGCTTGGCAAGGGTGCGCCAGTCAAGCACCCTTGCCGCCAGCTCGTTGCCCTCTCCGGCCAGATCCTCGAGAATCGCCGCATTGGTGGACCATGCCCCGGTCCTGGTTTTCCGGCCCCCCTCAAGGCCCATTTTGCCAAACAGGATTTGCCCGAGCTGGGCGGGCGAAGCGATATTGAAGTGTTCACCGGCAATCTGGTAAATCTCCGCTTCAAGCGCGCTCATCTTCCCGGCAAACTCGGCCGAGAGCCGCGAGAGCTCTTCCCGGTCCACCTTTATCCCGGCCCGCTCCATGCGCGCCAGAACCGGGACAAGCGGCCGCTCAAGGGTCTCGTAAACACTCGTCATCCCTTCCGCCGCCAGGCGCGGTTTGAGAACCTGCCACAGCCGGAAGGTCACATCGGCATCCTCGGCGGCATATTCAGCCGCTTGCGCGATCGGCACCCGGTCAAAGGTAATCCGGGATTTGCCGCTTCCGGCCACCTGCTTGAAGGGTATCGGCTCATGGTCCAGATGGCGCTTTGAGAGCTCGTCCATGCCATGCCCGCCGCGTCCTGAATCGAGCGCATAGGAAAGCAGCATGGTATCATCCAGCGGCGCAATCTTGATGCCGTAACGCGCCAGCAACAACCCGTCATATTTCAGGTTCTGGCCGATCTTGAGAATACCGGGATCCTCAAGCATGGGCTTGAGCTGTTCAAGGGCCTCATCAAGCGGCATCTGGTCAAGGTCATCACCGCCCAGATCAAGCCCCTCGGGCTTGTGGCCAAGCGGGATATAACAGGCCTTTCCGGGGGAAAGGGCCAGGGAGACCCCCACCAGACCGGCCTGCATCGCATCAAGAGAGGTGGTTTCGGTATCCACCGCAATATAGCCCTGCTCACGCGCCTCACGGACCCAGATCTGCAATTCATCGCTTTTGCGCAGGATTACATATTCATCGCGGTTGATCTTGCTCTTGCGGGCCTCAAGCGCCCTTGCCGCGGCCAGCCGGGCCGGGGAGTTTCGAGGCTCATCCGGGTCGTCGTCTTCGGCTTGCGGGACCTGCGCATCCAGCGCCTCGCTGATACGGCTGGCCAGGCGGGTAAATTCCATCCGGGCAAGAAAGGAAAGCAGCGGATCCGGGTCTGGTTCATGCACCCGGAAAGCATCGAGGGATTCAGGCATCGGGGCGTTGACATCGAGCCGCACGAGATCACGCGACAGGCGGGCCTGATCGGCAAATTCGATCAGGTTCTGGCGGCGCTTTGGCTGTTTGATCTCCCCGGCCCGCTCCAGCAGGGTATCAAGATCGCCATATTCATTAATCAGGAGGGCGGCGGTTTTTATCCCGATCCCCGGCACGCCGGGCACATTGTCCGATGCATCCCCGGCAAGAGCCTGCACATCGACAACCCTTTCCGGCCCCACGCCGAAATAGGCCTCCACCTCGGGGCGCAAGATCCGGCGGTTTTTCATGGTGTCGAACATGCAGACATGTTCAGAGACAAGCTGCATCAGGTCCTTGTCTGACGAGACAATGGTCACCTTTGCGCCCTGTTCTTCCGCGCGCCTTGCATAGGCGGCGATCAAATCATCGGCCTCGTAGCCGTCCAACTCGATGCAGGGCAGATCAAAGGCGCGCACCGCCTCGCGGATAAGCGCGAATTGCGGCACCAGGTCTTCGGGCGGCTCCGGCCGGTGGGCCTTGTATTCAGGGTAGATATCGTTGCGGAACGTCTTGCCCTTGGCATCAAAGATCACCGCGAAATGCGAAGGCCTGTCGCCCTGCTTCATATCTTCAAGCAGTTTCCACAGCATCTGGCAAAAGCCGTGCACCGCCCCGGTTGGCGTTCCATCGGAACGGCTCAGGGGCGGCAGGGCATGATAGGCGCGGAAAATATAGCCGGACCCGTCAATCAGGTAGAGATGATCTCCCGCATCAAGAGATGGAGAATGATCCGTCATGCCGTGCGCGCATTCATGCGAGACTGCGCCAATGGAAAAAGACTTCTGTTCATGTTCCCCCGGACCCGGTTGCCGCGCTGTCAGGCGCTTTTGTCAATATTCCCGCCCAGAGTCTCTCCTCCCGCAGGGGAGGCTCCGGTCTGTTCGGCCGTTTCACCTTCCGTTTCGGCGGCGGCGGGTTTTGGCATTTTAGGGCCACCCTTGGCCACCCCGACCATGGCGGGGCGCAACACCCGCTCGCCGATCACATAGCCAGGCTGCACAACCTGCGCAACCGTGCCATTGGGCAAATCGGGATTTTGCACTTCAAACATGGCCTGGTGGAGGTTGGGATCAAAGCGCTCGTTCAAGGGCTCGATTTTCCTGATGTCATGGCGCTCGAAAATATTGAGCATTTCGCGCTCGGTCATCTCGACCCCTTCGATCAGGTTGTGCAATTCCTCGCCGGCGGCTTTTTTCACCTCGTCGCTGATCGCCTGAAGGGCCCGGTTCATGTTGTCGCTGACGGTGAGCATCTCGCGGGCGAAATTGCTGATGGCGTATTTGCTGGCATCGCGGCGCTCGCGCTCGGTGCGCTTGCGCAGGTTTTCCATCTCCGCGGCGCTGCGCAGCACGCGGTCTTTCAGCGCCGCATTCTCCTCGCGCAGCTTGGTGAGTTCATCATCGGGAAAATGCAGTTCATCCGGGATATCCACCCCTTCAGGCGCGGCATTCTCAGAAAGGTCATTTTCAGTTTTGTTCTCGCTCATAGGCGAACCTCGCTTGCAATAAAGTTTTCATTCCCCGATATCTGGTCTATTGCCTGAAAAATCAAGGGAGAAATCGGCTTATCGCCTGGGCCGTGTAGTCAACCATGGGGACGATGCGGGCATAATTGAGCCGCGTTGGGCCAATGATCCCCAAAACCCCGATAATCTTGTTCTGGGCGTCATGATAGGGGGCGGCAATTATTGACGAGCCGGAGAGTGAAAACAGGTTACTTTCCGAGCCGATAAAAATGCGCACCCCTTCAGCCTGTTCGGCCAGTTCCAGAAGCTGGATAAGATCGTTTTTTTGCTCAAGCTCATCGAACAGGTTGCGAATGCGCTCCAGGTCACCGGCGGCATTGACATCTTCGAGCAAATTGCCGCGTCCGCGAACGATCAGGGTCTTTTGCGCCTCTTCCCCGCCGCCCCAATCGGCCAGCCCGGCCTCGATAATCCTTGTGCTGACCTCGTCAAGCTCGGCGCGCACGGATTTCATGTCATGCAATAGTTTTGACCGCGCCTCATCAAGCGAGCAGCCGCGAATCCGGGTGTTGAGATAATTGGCAGCCTCGGTGAGCGCTGAAGGGGTAAAGCCTGAAGGAATATCCAGGATGCGGTTTTCCACCGAGCCATCATCCGCCACGATCACGGTAAGCGCCTTGCCCGGCCCAAGGGCGATGAATTCAACATGATTGACGGTCTTGTTGGCCTTCGAAGCCAGAACCACGCCGGCGCAATGGCTCAGCCCCGAAAGCATTTCAGTGGCCTTGGTAAGGGCGCCTTCAAAATCCATTTCCTCGTCTTTAAGACGCGCTTCAATCGCGGCGCGCTCTTCGCCGCCAAGATCGCCGATCTCCAGGAGTCCATCCACGAACAGGCGCAAGCCATGATCGGTCGGCATTCGTCCGGCGCTGGTATGAGGAGCATGGATCAGCCCTTGTGATTCCAGCTCGGACATGACATTGCGCACCGAAGCTGGCGAGAGCTTCACGGGAAGCTTGGCGCTTAAATATTTCGAGCCGACCGGATCACCGGTGAGAAGATAGCTCTCGACGATTTGCCGGAAGATCTCGCGCGAGCGCTCGGAAAGCTCTGCAATGGCCTGAAACTGACTGCTCATAACCTCAATCTAGTGACTTTGCCGCTTAAAATGAAGGCTTGAGTTTCAAGCTTCGAAAAACAGATTTAACGGATGCTTTTTATCAACCGGCTATCGGGAAAACAGGTTGGCGTTTTTCCGGCCTTGCCTTGCCACATCCCCAGCGCGGTGCGGGTTTTGAAGCCCACAAGGCCGTCCGCACCGCCCACATCATAACCTCTGGCCTCCAGCCGTTTTTGCATCTTTTGCACATCACGGCGCGAAAAACCGGTGAACTTGGCCCATTTGCGGATAAAGGGCGCATTGCGCCGCATACGGTCCGCCAGATGTCCAATGAAAAGCGCATAGAGATCGGATTCGTTATAGGTTTTCAGGGTGTAGAAATTTTGCGTGGCGATAAAGGCCGGACCAAAGCGCCCGGCCGGCATGAGAAGGAAGGCCTTGCGTTTTTTTTCGGCTGGCGGAAAGCGCCGCCCCTTGACCCGCTTGACACCGCGCGCGACCCACTGCGCCACGCTCATCCCCTTGTCCGGGCCTTCCAGCGCACAGGAGACACCGGGCGGGATATCGGCCTCAAACCCCCAGTCGCGCCCGCGCTGCCAGCCGTTCTTGTGGAGGAAATTGGCTATGGACGCCAGCGTGTCAGGTACGGATTTCCAGATATCGCGTTTGCCATCCCCGTCAAAATCAACAGCAAACTGCAAGAACTTGCTGGGCAGGAATTGCGGCTGGCCAAGGGCGCCGGCCCATGAGCTTTTCATGTCCGAAATCCGGATATGCCCCTTCTGGACAATTTCCAGGGCGGCGAGCAACTCGCCGAGAAAATACCCCTTGCGGCGGCCCATGAAAGCCTGCGTGGCCAAAATCCGAAAGGCGTTATGAGGCAGGCGGGCCTTGCCAAACGCCGATTCACGACCCCAGATCGCCACCAGGATAGGCGCCGGGACACCGTAGCGGCGTTCAATCTGTTTCAGTTCGGCTCGCCACCGGGTGAGGCGTTTGCGGCTCATGGCCACGAGCGCCTTGATGTTCCTTTCATTGAAATAACGCTCAGGAGATGAAAACTCGCTCTGGTCATATTTGTGCGGCGCCCGCGCCGGGCTTCCAGGTGGACGCAAGTCGGGCAGTTTCCAGTTCAGGGATACCGGTTTCATGGCCCTGGTGAAAACCGGTCGGGACAGGCCGCGCCGTTTTGCCTGTGCCCACAGCTTTGTTCTGATCCAGCGCTGAAACTGTTTTTCCACCTCCGGACGAGAAAAACCCGCCACGGCATGAGTGGCATTCAGGCCTGGCAACAGGGCTGAAAGCACAAGCCAGACCCACAAGCTTGCCCGGAATTTCATCTATTTTCCTTTTTCAAAGCAATAGCACCAAGCTCTTGGTATTCAGATTCGCATTGAATCGCCACACGAGTTACCCCATATTAAGCATAATTGGCCAGCAGGTGCGAATATGGATATATCGCAACTCCTCCAAGACGGAGCTTGAGGCCAAATAGAGAACGAGAGTTGAGTTTTAAGTGAGTGGTAAAGACATGACGCAGGATAATTCGATTTTGATGAAATCGGCCGCGCACACCATGAGCCCGAGGGATTTCGCGCGTCTGGGAAGCGAGAACCTTGCCTATATTACCGAGTTGCCCAGATCCGAGGCCCGTGAATTTGCCATGACCATGGGTGTTGATATTGGCGATGCGCGGCTTTATGCGCTGCATTCGGGCGATGGGACACGCATGGCAATCACCGATGACCGCGGCGAGGCTCTCATGAATGCCCTGGAATCTGGCTTTACCCCGGTAACCCTGCATTAAAGACATGCATCAGATTTCAAAAACCGCGTTGTTTGCCGCCTATATCGCGTAGACTTCCCGATCATCACTTTCCACAAGCAGTTCTTCGCGCTTTCTTGGGGCGCGGTCGGGGAGTGTTTTGCGTTTTTCTGGACCAAAATAGTCTTTTGTGTTCACAAATGATCGTGGATTGAGAATCATATGGGTGAGGCGTTTTTTGAGAACTTCCGGGGCAAAGGGCTTGACGAGAAATTCTGTCACGCCAATTTCCTGGGAGACCGAGGCGCAGTACCGGTTGGCATTGGCCGTCAGCATCAGGATGGGTATAAAGGTGCGGTTTGGATATTTTGGATTTCTCAGGATCCGCACCAGATCAGCGCCGCTCATATTGGGCATGGTCCAGTCGGTGATGAGGATATCGGGGTTGCATGTCTCGACCATCTCAAGGCCGCTCACGCCATCATCCGCTTCAAATATGTTGCGCTCCTTGACCCCGAAAGAACGCAGGACCGAGCAAATCAGGCGGCGCATGCCGGTCACATCTTCCACGACGCCAATTTGCAACTGATCGAAAGCAATCTCGTCCATAACCTTGTCGATACCCTCCAGCACTTTTTCTCAAAATCGAAAGCTCAAGAAACAGCCGATACCCGTTGATCGCAAGGGCCAGCCCGGCCACACTTGCAATCAGGGGGCGATCCTATACAAGAAGGCCTAAAATTGTGTTGATATTCCGTGTGATTTAATCACGGACAAGAGTTTGCTGCTTTTACACGCGGACATGATGCGCAAAGAAGCCGGGAAAAGCGCACTGCAAACAATGCGCCATGACAGACAAGACAAGCGAAGGAAAAAAACATGCGACCGTCGAAAAGAGAGGCTGATGAAATCCGCCCCGTATCCCTTGAACGGGGGATCTCCAAACATGCTGAAGGCTCATGCCTGATTAAATGCGGCAATACCCATGTGTTGTGCACGGCAAGCCTTGAGGAACGCGTACCACCCTGGATGCGCGGCGCGGGGTCTGGTTGGGTGACGGCTGAATATGGCATGTTGCCCCGCTCCACCCACAGCCGGATGCGCCGGGAAGCGGGGGCCGGAAAACAATCTGGCCGCACGCTGGAAATCCAGCGCCTGATCGGCCGCTCCTTGCGTGCGGTCGTGGATATGAAAAAACTGGGTGAGCGGCAGATCACCATTGACTGTGATGTCATCCAGGCCGATGGCGGCACGAGAACCGCCTCGATCACCGGTGGCTGGGTGGCGCTGCATGATTGCATCCGCTGGATGATGGAACGCAATATCCTGAAGGAAAATCCCCTTGCCGATCATGTCGCGGCCATATCCTGCGGCATTTACAAGGGCCTTCCGGTTGCCGATCTTGACTATGCGGAGGATTCAGATGCCGATACGGATGCCAATTTCGTCATGACCGGATCGGGCGGATTTGTTGAAATCCAGGGAACGGCTGAAGGGGCGCCCTATTCAAGGGAAGAGTTCGACAAGCTGATGGCGCTGGCGCAAGGCTCTATCGCCAGGCTCGTTGAATTACAAAAAATGGCGGTAATGTAAATGAACAGCAAACCCCGGAAGCTAACCGGTAAAAAGCTCGTGGTGGCGACCCATAACAAGGGCAAGCTGCGCGAGATCAACGAACTGCTGGCCCCTTACGGGCTTGAAGCGATCTCGGCGGGCGCGCTTGGCCTGCCCGAGCCTGTAGAAGACGGGTTGACGTTCAAGGCCAATGCGGCGCTGAAAGCCCATGCCGCCGCGCAAGGCAGCGGTCTTCCGGCGCTGGCCGATGATTCCGGGCTGGCGGTGGAGGCCCTTGGCGGCCAGCCGGGGATTTATTCGGCCCGCTGGGGCGGCAAGGACAAGGATTTTGGCCTGGCCATGGCGCGGGTTGAGGAGGAGTTGCAAAAGGCAGGCGCAACCCGGGCGGAGGACAGGGGCGCAAAATTCATCTGCGCCCTGACGCTGGCCTGGCCAGATGGCCATGAGGAGAGCTTTGAAGGCGAGGTATCGGGCACCATCACCTGGCCGCCCAGAGGCGGGCGCGGCTTTGGCTATGACCCCATCTTCTTCAGCCCGGCCCACAACATGACCATGGCCGAACTGGAGCCGGAGATCAAGCAGCGCATATCGCACCGGGCCGATGCCTTTGCCCAGTTGCAGGCCGCGTGCCTGGATAAAGATGCTCAGGCATGACGGTTGAGCCTTTTGGCCTTTATATTCACTGGCCGTTTTGCCTGTCCAAATGCCCCTATTGCGACTTCAACTCGCATGTCCCCGAAACGCCCATAGATCAAAACCGCTGGTGCGAAGCCCTGTTGCGGGAAATGGAAGTTTTGAGCGCCCGGATCCCAAATGCCCGCCTGGGTTCCATTTTTTTTGGCGGCGGCACCCCTTCGCTGATGGCGCCCCGGAGCACGGGGCGCCTGATTGAACAGGCCAGATCCTTGTGGCCTGCTGTCCCGGACCTGGAAGTTACCCTTGAAGCCAATCCGACCAGCGCCGAAGGCGCGGCGTTTGACGCCTTTGCCAAGGCCGGGGTAAACCGGCTTTCCCTTGGCGTTCAGGCCTTGAATGATGTGGATTTAAAACGCTTGGGGCGGCGTCATGACGTGAAGGAAGCGCTCAGCGCCCTGGATATCGCCGGCCAGATTTTCAGCAGGGTGTCTTTTGACCTGATCTATGCCCGCCAGGAACAGGATCTGGAAAGCTGGGAGGATGAGCTTGCGCGCGCTCTTGATCTGGGTACGGGGCATCTCTCGCTCTACCAGTTGACCGTCGAGCCGCATACCCCTTTTTTTACCGCGCAGGCTGATGGCCGGCTGAAACTGCCCGGTACGGAACTTTCCCGTGAATTTTATGACCGGACACAGGCGATCTGCATGCGCGCCGGTCTGCCGGCCTATGAGATCTCCAATCATGCCCGGCCGGGCGAAGAAAGCCGGCATAATCTTGGCTATTGGCGCGGCGCGGATTATCTCGGGATTGGACCGGGCGCTCATTCACGGCTTCAGGCTCATGCCCTTGCCAATATTCGCACCCCAAAAAACTGGTTGGTGCAGGTCGAAGCTGAAGGTCATGGCCTTGAACACGATACCGCGTTGAGCGCCCATGAGCAGGCGGAAGAATTTTTATTAATGGGCCTGAGACTTGCCGAAGGGCTTGATCTTGAGGCTCTCGCCCGCCGGACAGGCCATCGCATCGCCCCTTCACGCATTCAGGAACTGGGCAATGACGGATTGGTAAAACTCGAAATCCGGAACGCGAAACGCTCAACCAAAGGCACGCAACTTATTGTAACGCCGGAAGGACGACCAGTCCTAAACCCTATAATCCAAACCTTTGCGGCGGCATTATACGATAATCCTCCCATTTTTAATGAGTGACCTGCCACGATTTTGAGGGCCATTGATACGGGATTGAATCGCGGCGGAGGTGTAATCATGGGGCAATTTGGTTTTTTTGATCTTGGTGACCGGTATGCGGGATTGGACAAGTTCGGTGATCCGCTGGTTTTGCTTAAACAAACCATCCAGTGGGAGCTTTTCCGGCCTGAACTGAATACGGTATGGCGCCTGCCGGATGAAAAGCGCAAGTCGAAAGCTGGACGTCCACCATGGGACGAGGTTTTGATGTTCAAGGTGCTCACCTTGCAACAGCTTGTCTTATGATTTTCCCGGCAGATCTGCAAAGATATAGCCACTGATCGGCCCTTGATTGCCGGTCAGTGGCGGGCAGTGGATCGGGAACTATTCAAGCCTCAGGGAAGGCAAGCTGGAGTTCCGCCGCCGTATCGACCAGTTGCAGCACAACGTGCTGATCTTCCAGCTTTGCCGTCCGGTGTGGAAACGCTGGCTGGAGACGGCGGTGCTGGCGGGCGCGCTTGACATTCCGGATTTTGCCACCAACCGCGCCGTCTACCTGCCCGCCAAGTGGATCCCGCCCAAATGGGACTGGGTCGATCCGCTGAAAGATCGCAAGGCGGAGATCGAGGCCATCAATGCCGGGCTCAAATCCCGCTCCGACGTGATCGAGTCCGAAGGCTATGACGCGGAAGAAGTCGACCGGCGCATCGCCGCCGACAGGGCGCGGGAGGAAAAACTCGGGCTTTCATTCGAGATTACATCTAAACAGGTGGCCGGTAATCCTGAAGATGATCCGGATCAGGCCACCCGGGGTTTGACGGAGGATTCAATCTCGGGACCTACTTCGTCGCGGGCGGTCTCAAGGTCATAGGTTGCCTGCATGCCAAGCCAGAATTCCGCGCTTGTCCCAAAATACCGGCCAAGACGCAGAGCCGTATCGGGCGTAACAGCACGTTTGGCATTGACGAGTTCACTGATGCGCATCTGTGGCACATCAATAGCCTTGGCGAGCGCATACTGGCTGAGCTTCAGGGGCTTGAGAAAGTCCTGCTTAAGAACCTCTCCGGGATGGGTTGGGGGAAAATCGGCCATGTCGTTCAATTCCTTACTTCAGTGATAGTCGGCAATTTCCACTTTGTGGGCGTCGCCATCGCGCCAGACAAAACAGACCCGCCACTGCCTGTTGATGCGGATCGAATGCTGACCAGCCCGATCACCCTTGAGTGCCTCAAGGCGGTTACCCGGAGGCGCGCGAAGATCATTCAGATCACGGGCATTGTGAAGCTGGGTAAGCTTGCGATGCGCAATCCTCAAGACATCGTTCGGATAGCCCTTGATATAGCGGCGCTCCCATGCGGCCCGCGCTGCCTCATTCGCGAATGACTTGATCATAACCAATACTAACGCATCTCGTTAGCTAACGCAATACAGAGATAAACACTTGCATGACCAACTGGTATTCCATCCGCGCCCTCGACAAAGGAGCGGAGATTTCCATCCATGACGAGATCGGCGCCTATGGCGTCACGGCAAAGGCGTTTCTTACCGAACTGAAGGGGTTCGAAAGCGCGAGCCGCATCACGCTGCGCATCAACAGCCCCGGCGGTTCGGTATTTGACGGAATCGCCATCTACAACGCGCTGAGGCGTCATCCGGCCCGGATTACCGTGGTTGTGGAAGGCATTGCCGCCTCTATCGCCTCGGTGATCGTCTGCGCCGGTGATGAGGTGGTCATGCCGGAAAACGCCATGCTGATGCTGCACGAGCCGAGCGCCATTGTCTCGGGAACGGCGGACGACCTTCTGTCCATGGCGGCGGCACTTGAGAAGATGCGCGCCGGTCTCGTCGCCGCCTATCGCGGCAAGTCCGGACTTGCCGACGCCGAAATCGAAAATCTGCTCAACCAAGAGACCTGGCTCTCCGTCACCGAGGCG
>CAZHLV010000140.1:0-17749 GCA_964533415.1 uncultured Hyphomicrobiales bacterium | reverse complement strand
GTTGCCAGACATCATTAATCTGGCCCGCGAAGGACATTTCATAATCTGGCTGCATGGCGACACAACACAGGCGCAAAGAAATAAAACTGCCCGGATGCTGGAGCCCCACCTTGCTCTCAGCCAGAGCCGTGTGCTTTGCACATAATCGTCTGCCAAGTACACTTTTCCGCAAATGCTCTAAAATGCCAGCCCCGAGCCGAAATGATTGCGGCCTGATTCGATAACGCGGAAACCGTTTGAGGTCACTTCAAGAATGGACAGACCATGTTCGGGGCGCCCCGAGGCGTTAAAGCGGAACAGGCCGTTTACACCGGTAAAGCCTTGCGGGTTTTCCAGCCGCTCGCGGGTGAAACGCTGGCCCGGAGGGGCATCGACGGCAAGGCGCGAGGCCAGCTTGACGGCATCATAGGCAAGCGCTGCGATGGCCACCGGACGGGTGCCATAAACTTCCTTGTAGCGGCGCTCAAAATTGCGCCGGTTTGCCGGGTCTCCGCCGGGAAACCAGCCGCCATGCAACGCCGGTTCGCTGGCAATGGCCGGGTTACCCCAAAGGCCGGTGCCGATCAGCTTGACGCGTTTGATATCAACATTGTTATAGGGCAGCAGGGGGGCGAGCGAGCGCAGGAGTGGTTCGCCTTCGGCCAGTAAAATAGTGTCGATTTTCGGGTTTGAGCCCTTGGCCAGGCGGGAAATATTGGCCACTGGCGCAGTCATGCTCCCGGCATTGGGCGCATAGCGTTCAACGGCGATGACCTTGCCGCCGCGGCTCTGCACCGCGCGCTGGAAAGCGCTCAGCACCACATCGCCATAACCGCCCTTGGGGATCAGGGCGCCAAAGCGCGATTTGCCGCGCTTCATGGTATAATCCACGATCCGGCCCACCTCTTCCTGCGGCGTCATGGAGAGCAGGTAAACCCCGTTACCGGCCACGCTGGTGGTGGTGGAAAAGCCGATCACCGGCACATTGCGGGCGCGGCTCACTGCCCCGGCACTGGTTACGGATCCGGCAAAAAGCGGTCCCAGAATAATCTCGGCGCCATCGGCAAGCGCCTCGCTGGCAGCCTTGCGCGCCCCTTCGGGTGTACCGCCCGTATCCTTGGGGATCAGGAGGATATTGGAATTTCCTGAATCAAACAGCGCCAGTTCGGCGGCGCTTTTCAAGGATTTGGCCACCCGGCCAAACTTGCCGCGAGCGCTCAGGGGAAGAAGAAGGGCAACCCGGGTTGCCTTGCCGTCTTCCGCGCCGGGCGCAAAAATCTTGTCAGCGCCGGCCATGTCGGATTCTGAAGGCTGGGAGGAGCCGGGGAAATTAAACCGCCGTCCACCGCAAGCTGCGAGTGAAAGCGAAAGTACACCCACCGCCGCGATAACCAGAGCCCGCCGCATGATCTTTTGTTTATGGTCACCCGTCCGGGCCAAAAGCTCTCTCACCAATATCCCCTGATACCTGGATGAAAACATGTGCAATGCTCAAAATTGAAAGTGCAAAACGCTTCCAACAGGTTTTATACTCAAATTGCGCCAGAGATTAGCCTGATGAAAGCGGCAGGTAAACCGTTTGCACGCCTTTTTTCATCCCCGCCCCCATCCAGGGTGCATGAACCTGTCTATATAGGCGGGTAAATACGGCAGGAAAAAGGGCGCAAGGAGGCCCGGATATAAATGAGCGGCTATGGATACCGGATTGCCGGGCAGGATATGGAGGCGGCGCATTTGCGCGCCGGGCTTCATCTGGTGGCCACCCCGGTGGGTAATCTGAAAGATATCACCATCAGGGCGCTGGAGACCTTGAGCGGCGCGAATATGATCTTGTGTGAAGATACGCGGGTGAGCAGGAAACTGCTTGAGCGGTATTCCATCAAGGCTACCCTGCTGGCCTATCACGAGCATAATTCCCAGCGCATGCGCCCGCGCATTCTGGCAAGGCTTCAGGCGGGCGAAGCCATTGCGCTGATCTCCGATGCCGGCACCCCGCTGGTTTCGGATCCCGGCTACAAGCTGGTGCGCGCGGCGCTGGAGCAGGAGATATACGTTACCGCCCTGCCCGGAGCCTCGGCCACTGTACTGGCGCTTACCCTTTCGGGCCTGCCGCCGGACCGGTTCATGTTTTGCGGATTTTTACCCTCAAAGCAAGGCGCGCGGCGCAGTGCGCTGGAGATGGTCAAGACGGCTCCTGCCTCGCTGGTCTTTTTTGAATCGCCACGGCGCCTGGCAAAAAGCCTTGGCGATATGGCGCGGATTCTGGGCAACCGTCCGGCCGCCATTGCCCGGGAGCTTACCAAGATCCATGAAGAGCTGCGCCGCGGTGATCTGGCCGGGCTTGCCGCGCATTACGATGAAAGCGGCGCACCAAAAGGCGAGGTCGTGATTGTAACCGGCCCGCCCCTGCCTGCGCCGCAAATCGGGCTTGACGAGGTTTTGCACGCGGCGCTCAAGACCCTTTCGGTGCGCGATGCGGCAGCCGAGGCCGCCCGGCTTTGCGGAATTGGTAAAAAACAGGCCTATGCCCGGGCGCTGGAACTTAAAGAAACAAAAACCGGAGCCCCAAAGAGATGAACTCGCGCCGCCGCGCCTATCGTCTTGGCCATGATGCAGAAAACCGCGCCGTCCTGTGGCTGCGGCTGAAAGGCTACCGGATCCTTGCCCGGCGCTATAAAACCCCTCTTGGCGAGATCGATATTGTCGCGCGGCGGCGCGGAGTAATCGGCTTTGTCGAGGTCAAGGCGCGGCGTTCTCTTGAAGAGGCGCGCCATGCGCTCAAACCGCATCAGCGGCAACGTATTGAAAGAGCCGCCAGAATCTGGCTGCAAAACTTTGATAAACCGGCCTATCATACAAAAAGATTTGACGTTATCCTGATAGCACCCTGGCGCAGACCCCGCCACATTGAAAATGCCTTTCAGGCACATGCATTTTAAAAGGATATTTCCATGGCGCTTGATATTGCCGTTCAAATGGATCCCCTTGAGTCCATAACCATAGAAGGGGATTCCTCCTTTGCCCTGATGCTGGAGGCGCAAAACCGGGGACATTCGATCTTTGTTTATCACCCTGGCGCGCTTTCGTTTCAAAACCAGAGCCTTACCGCGCGGGGCCGCCAGGTTGAACTGCGCGATGTGCAGGGGGATCATTTCAGCGCCCGGCCACTTGAGCAGCGCGACCTTTCTGGCCTTGATGTGGTTCTCATGCGGCAGGACCCGCCCTTTGACATGGGTTATATTTCCGCCTGTCATTTGCTTGAGCATATCCATCCTGAAACGCTGGTGGTGAATGATCCGGTTTTCGTGCGCGATTCGCCGGAAAAACTGGTGACCCTGCATTTTTCGCAATTCATGCCGCCAACGCTGGTTTCGCGTGATGTGGCCGATATCCGCGTTTTCCGCAAGGAATACCGCGATATCATCATCAAGCCCCTGAACTCCAATGGCGGCGAGGGCGTGTTCCGGATCACGCCGGATGATGAAAACATGAATGCCCTGCTGGAGCTTTACCTGCGGCTCTACCGGGAACCCCTGATGGTTCAGGCCTACCTTCCCGATGTGCGAAAGGGCGACAAGCGCATCATTCTTGTGGACGGGGAACCGGCGGGTGCGCTCAACCGGGTTCCGGCCAAGGGCGAGGCGCGCTCGAACCTGCATGTGGGCGGGCGGGCTGAAAAGGCGGAACTGACACCCCATGAACGGGAGATCTGCGCCGCTCTTGGTCCATTCCTCAAGGAAAAGGGGTTGATCTTTGTCGGAATCGACGTGATTGGCAAATATCTCACCGAGATCAACGTCACCTCGCCCACCGGGATTCGCGAAATCAAGGCCTTTGGCGGCCCCGATATTGCCGCACTGATCTGGGATGCCATTGAAAAGCGTTTGTAAGTTGATTTCAGGAAAGTAAGATCACCGTCATGATTCGCTCATTCTTATATCTGTTCTGTGCGCTGGCCCTTGTCTTTCCGGTTCAGGCGAAAACCACCGCCAAACCCGCCAAGCAGCTTTTTGGCCATGTAAAAGGCCCGGCGCATTTGAAACCTGATTCGTTCGGCGCCTATAACAAGGGGTGTCTGGCCGGGGCCGTAAGGCTGGAAGCGGACGGCTCAACATGGCAGGCCATGCGCCTGAAGCGCAACCGCCAGTGGGGGCACCCGGTCCTGATTGAATATCTCAAGCGCCTTTCGGTGGATGCCAGTGTTCATGACGGTTGGCGCGGCCTGCTGGTGGGGGACATCTCGCAACCGCGCGGCGGACCGATGCTCACCGGCCATGCCAGCCACCAGATCGGGCTGGATGCTGATATCTGGCTTCTGGAAATGCCGGAAAAACGCCTGAGCAAAAAACGCCGCGAGACCATCAGCGCCATCTCCATGAAAATAAACAACAAGAAAATCAATCCCAAGAGATGGACCGACAAACATGCAAGGCTGATCCGCCGCGCTGCCTCCTATGACGAGGTCGCCCGCATTTTTGTTCACCCCACCATCAAGAAAGCGCTGTGCGAGTTTGCCGGCAAGGACCGCAAGTGGCTGCGCAAGATCCGCCCCTGGTACGGGCATCACTATCATTTTCATGTCCGCCTGAAATGCCAGAGCGCCAGGGGCAAGTGCAAGAACCAGGCTCCCCCGCCGCCCGGCGATGGTTGCGGCAAAAAGCTGAGCTGGTGGCTTTCCGATGCCCCCTACAAGCGCAAGAAACCGCCCAAGGGCAAACCGAAGATCAAGTATAAGCCCAAACCGCCGGTAACCCTTGCTGATTTGCCCGCCGCCTGCACAACCGTGCTGAATGCCAAATGAGGCGCGTGTTACAGGCCGCCAGGGGGACGGCGGCTGTCCAGGAAAACCGGATCTGGGAAATGCAGACCCCGGAGGGCGTGTTGCCGCTCCGGGTGAGGCCGTCTTCACGGGCGCGTCATATTGCCTTGCGCCTGACCTCGAAAACCCGCGAGGTTGCGCTTGTGGTTCCCCCCGGGTGCAAGTTGGAAAAGGCCTATGATTTTGCCCGCGCCCATGAGGGGTGGATTCGCCGCCAGCTTGAAGCCCGCCCGCCCGATATTCCGTTCGCCGGCGGGCAGCGTATTCCCCTGCGCGGGGTCGAGCATATCATCCGGCACAAGAACCAGATGCGCGGTCTCGTGCGGCAAATTCCCGGCAAAGACGAAGCCTTGCCAGAACTTGTTGTCCCCGCGCTGCCCGAACATCTGGCGCGGCGGCTTCGGGACTGGCTGAAAGCCGAGGCGCGCCGTGATCTGGGCCGCGCGGTAAAAACCCATGCGGACAGGCTGGGGGTTACGCCAATGCGGCTCTCGGTGCGCGATCAGGCCAGCCGCTGGGGGTCGTGTTCATCGCGCGGCAATCTGAATTTTTCATGGCGGCTCATTCTGGCCCCGCCTGAGGTTCTGGATTATGTCGCGGCTCATGAGGTGGCGCATCTTCTGGAGATGAACCATTCAAAACGCTTCTGGTCGCATGTGCGGGTTGCCTGCCCGGACATGAAGAATGCCCGGCGCTGGCTAAAGGCAAATGGCCACCAGTTGCACCGCTATGGGCGAAATACCCGCCATGAGTAAATTCTAGTGATTGCCCGGCCCGGAACGCTCCGCCTCACCGTTTTGCTTGCCTTGCTCACCTCCATGGGGCCGCTTTCAACGGATATGTACCTGCCCTCCCTGCCCGATATCTCGCAGCAGCTAGGCACCAGCGACGCCAACACCCAGCTGACTTTAAGCGTTTTCCTGTTCGGTTTTGCCGCCGGGATGCTGGTTTACGGACCCCTTGCCGACCGGCTGGGGCGCAAGCCGGTATTGCTCAGCGGCCTTGGACTTTTCGTGATCGCCACATTGGTATGCACGTTCAGCCCATCCATCGAGTTTCTGATTGCCGGACGCTTTGTACAGGCTGTCGGGGCGGCAGGCCCTGTTGTGCTGGCGCGCGCCATTGTGCGTGACCTTTACCGGGGCGCTGAAGCCGGGCGCATGCTCAGCCATATGGGGGCGATCATGGGACTGGTGCCGGCCATCGCCCCGGTTCTTGGCGGTATGCTGCACGAGGCTTTTGGCTGGCGGATCAATTTCGCCCTCACCGCATTGCTGGCGCTGGCGTTGCTGTGGCTGGGCAAACGCGCACTGCCTGAAACCCTGAAAGCCGGGCGAAGAAAGCCCCCCGGACCGGCCGAGATTGTACGTAGTTACGGACGATTGCTGAATAACCGGGTTTTCGCGTTTTATGTTGGCGGAGCCTCTCTTGCATTTGCCGGGCTGTTTGCCTTTATTTCCGGTTCATCCTTTGTTTTTCAGGATGTCTATGGCCTCAGCCCGCGCCTGTACGGGCTTTCCTTTGCCTTCATGGTGGCCGGCTATATTGCCGGAACGCTGGTCGGCGCGCGGCTCACCATGCGCCTGGGGCTTGACCGGGTGATTGACCGGGGGGCGTTGCTGCTTCTGGTTGGCGGGCTTGCCATGACGTATATGGTGGCCGCCTCGATTGCCGGAGCATGGAATATCATCCTGCCCATGGCGGTATATTCCGCCGGGGTGGGCATGGTTTTGCCCCAATGCATGGCCGGGGCGCTCACGCCGTTTCCGGAAAAGGCCGGGACTGCCTCATCTTTGCTCGGGTTTTTGCAAACCCTTTCGGGCGCTGGCGCCGGGATTGTGGCTGGTCATAATCTTGCCAATGGCGCATGGGGGCTTGCCGTTTTCATTGCGCTGCTGGGAAGCGCCGCGTTCCTGCTGGTGGCGGGGCGGCGTTTACTGTCTGGAGTTCGAGCCTGAAAAGAGCCGCTTGAGGAATCCTGCATCCAGGGAAAAGCGGGGCTTTTTTCCTACCCTTTGCGGCAGCGGGAAAAGATCGGTTTTCGAACTGGAGGCCACTTTCAAACCGGAATTGTAGCTGCGGCCAATGCCCGGCAAGCCCCGGTCGGGAAGTCCCTCATGGGCGTCTTGCATGAAAGCCTTCCAGATCCGGGCCGGAAGCCCGCCGCCGGTAACCTTGTTCATGCTGGAGCCATCATCATTGCCAACCCAGACCCCGGTGCTCAGATCCCCGCTATAGCCGATGAACCAGGCATCGCGGAAGCCTTGCGAAGTTCCGGTTTTTCCCGCCACGGTGCGGTTCATGCGGGCGTGCTTTCCCGTGCCATAGGTGACCACGGCCCGCAACATGGCGTTCATGGCCGCGACATGTTCAGGCTTGATGACCCGCCTTGGTCCTGAGCCGGAGCGTTCGAAAAGCACCTTGCCACGGACCGAGCGTATGCGGGTTATGACATGGGGAATCACGCTGAAACCTCCGTTCATGAAGGGGGTATAGGCCCCGGTAAGCTCAAGCAGGGTCACTTCCGCCGTGCCCAGCGAAAGCGAAGGGTTTTTATGCAGGCTGGATGAAATGCCAAGACGCCGCGCCGTGGAGATCACCTTTTTTATCCCCACCTCCCTGGCCAACCCTGCCGCCACCGTGTTGACGGACCGGGCAAGGGCGTTTTGCAAGGACATCTTGCCCGAATAATTGCCTGAATAATTGCGCGGCATCCAGCCCTTGATAATCATCGGGCGGTCGGTGCGGATGGTGCGGGGAGTAAGCCCGGCCTCGATTGCGCACAGATAAACGAAGGGTTTGAAAGCCGAACCGGGCTGGCGGTGCGCCTTCACCGCCCGGTTGAACTGGCTGCGGCCATAATCAACCCCGCCCACCAGCGCCCGGATCGCGCCATCTTCATCCATGGCCACCAGCGCCGCCTGGCTGGCCCTGAGCGCAACACCTTCATGCCGGATCATGTTCTGGACAATCTGCCTTGCTGTTTTCTGCAATCCCCGGTCCAGGGTGGTTTCGACAACAACATCTCCCTCCAGTTCGCCGGCATATTCACGCAACATGCTGGCCACACAGTCCACCGCGTAGCCAGAACCGGGCACGGGTTTTCGAATAGCGCGGGTACCGGGATATTTCAGGGCATGATTAAGCTCGGCATCACTGATATAACCCTCGCTGCGCATGTTTTTCAGCACCAGGGCGGTACGGATGCGGGCAAGCTTGGGATTCTTGTTCGGGGCATAGCGCGAGGGGGCTTTCAGCAACCCGGCCAGGGTCGCCGCCTCGCTCAAGGTGACATGGCGCGCCGATTTGCCAAAATAGCGCTGGGCGGCGGCATCAACTCCATATGTTCCGGCCCCCAGGTAAACCCGGTTCAAATACATTTCCAGGATCTGGTTCTTGGAATATTTGCGCTCCAGCCACAGGGCAAGCTGGAACTCGCGCATTTTGCGGCCAAATGTGCGATCGGGTTTTAAAAACAGGTTCTTGGCCAGTTGCTGGCTGATGGTGCTGCCGCCCTGAACGATGCGCCCGGCGAACAGATTGGTAAAGGCAGCCCGTGCAAGCCCCAGCGGATCTACACCGAAATGCGAATAAAAACGCCTGTCCTCGGTGGCGATCACCGCCTGGAGGAGATGCGGCGGTATATCCTCGATCCGCAAGGCATTGCCGCGATAGGCGCCGCGCCGCGCCAGCTCGCCGCCATTACGGTCGAGAATAAGGATCGAGGGCGCCCGGCGGGGAACTTTCAACTGGTCGGGGCTGGGCAGGGAAAGAGCATAATAGGCCATGAGACCGGCAAAACCCAGAACCACCCATAACCCGGCCACGGTGCCCCAATAGGTGAGTTTCTTGAAAAATGCAAAAACAGGCGAAGGTTTTCGTTTTGCTTTCCGGTGGACCTTGCGCGGATTCGTCTTGCGGGCGGGCGAGGGGGCTTTACGGGGCTGCCGGCGGGCCTTCCCGGATGGCTTTTTACTCTGACGGTTCACGGTGCGGTCCTGTCACGAATCGGGTTGGTTTCTACCCTAGAAAGGCCAGTTTAATGCGCCGTTAACTTCACTTGAGATTTGGCCTTTTCAAGCGGCGCTTCGACGATGCGGATTTTCCCGGCCTGGTCTTGGCGTTTTCCCGGCGCTGCTTTTCGCGGCGGTCAATCTCTGCCGACAGGCGCATCAGTCCGGTGAGGACAGCGCGGCGGTCTTCGGACGGAAAAAGATGCAGCAAGAACCGGTCGGCATTGGCGGCGGCGCGGCGGGCTCTTTTAAGCCGCCGCTTTCCGGCGGGGCTGAGGTGAAGACAAACCCCGCGCGGGGAGCCCTGGCGCGGGGCGCGCGTGATATATCCGCAAGCTTCCATGCGCGCCGCGATTTCCGCGATGGTGCTGGTATCGGCGCCCATCTTTGCGGCCAGTTCCTTCTGGCCAAGGCCGGGCTGGCGCGAAACTGTCAGTAAAAACGAAAATTGTGGCCGGGTCAGGCCAATCCGGCCCATTTCCTCGCGAAAGACTTCCGTTGCCAGTTGTTGCGCCCGGTGCAGAAGATGGGCCATGGAGCGGTCAAGCTTGCCAAGCTCCCTTGGCAGGCGAACCAAGCGGGGAGAATCAGGCGGTGTCATCGCGTTCGATCATGTGCCTCTTTATCAGCCCGGTTTGCAGTAGGGCAAAGATAACCGTGAGCGGGGCAAAGCCAAAGACTTTCAGGTTCACCCACATATCGGTTGAAAAATGCCGCCAGACATATTCATTGAGCACCGCCAGCGCTGCGAAGAATACCGCCCAGCGCAAGGTCATGCGGCGCCAGCCCTCCATGTCCAGTTCAAGGGCCGCGCCGAACAGATCGCTTAAAAAATAGCGCTTTATCGCATAACCGCCCAGCAAGATCCCGGCAAAGAGCAGATACACCAGGGTGGGCTTGACCTTGATAAAGGTCTCATCGTTCAGCCACAAGGTGAGGCCGCCAAAAACAAACACGAACCCGGCGGTAATCAGGGGCATCTTGGCGATTTTGCGGGTCAGCGCAAAAGACAGGATCAATGCCGCGGCGCTGGCCGCCATGAAAGCCGCCGTTGCGGTGAATATGCCAAACCTGGCATTGGCGATGAAGAAAATGGCCAGCGGCCCATATTCGGTAAGTGCCTTGATGACAGGGTGCATGGGCTGTGGGTATCCTATAATTCGCTCAGATCAATAAAGCTCTCGAGCGCGATGTCGTGATGCCGGCATGAAGCCCGCAAGGTGTTGAGCAGCAAACAGGCAATGGTCATCGGTCCGACTCCGCCCGGCACCGGGGTAATGGCTCCGGCGGTTTTGACCGCCGTGGCAAATTCCACGTCGCCAATAAGACGGGTCTTGCCTCCCTCTGCCTCCACCCGGTTGATCCCCACATCAATGACGCAGGCTCCCGGACGCACCCAGCTTCCCTTGATAAGCTCCGGCACCCCTACCGCCGCGATGAGCAGATCCGCGCCGTGACAAACTTCATTGAGATGACGGGTGCGTGAATGGGCAATGGTCACGGTGCAGTTTTCATTCAGCAACAGGGGCGCCAGGGGCTTGCCCACCAGGTTGGAACGCCCCACGATCACCGCATTGAGCCCCTCCAGCTTGCCAAGAGCATGGCGCGCCAGCATCACGCAGCCCACCGGCGTACAAGGGCGCAGCCCCTCGCGCCCGCTCATCAGGCGGCCTGAATTGATAACATGCAGCCCATCTACATCCTTGTCCGGGTCGATGGCGTCAATGATGCGGCTGGCGTCAATATGCCCCGGAAGGGGAAGCTGCACCAGAATCCCGTCCACGGCTGGCGCGGCATTGAGACTGGCGACAAGCTCAAGAATCTGTTGCTCGCTGGTTTCGGCCGGCAAACGGTGGGTAAAGGATTTCATGCCCGCTTCGATGCATTGCTTGCCCTTGTTGCGCACATAGACCTGGGAGGCCGGGTCCTCCCCGACCAGCACCACCGCAAGGCCCGGCTGGATATCGTGCTTGCGGGCGATCTTTTCAGTGGCGGTCTTTATGGAGGCGCGTAAATCCGCGGCAATGGCCTTGCCGTCGATAATCCTTGCCTGTTGACTCATGGCATTTTCTCCTGCGCTAATTGGCCAAGCACGGTTTCAAGCTGCGCTTTCAGCCGGGCCGGGTTACCTTCCAGCTTTATTGTTTTAATACGGGAAGTGGCCCCTGATGCAAGTGTTACCTGCAAGGCCGGGAGTTTCAAGGTCTTTGCCAGCAGGCGGATGAGGGCTTTATTTGCCTTGCCCTTTTCCGGTACGGCGCGCAGACGGACCTTGAGCACGGCGCGGCCATCGGACAAGAAGGTAACGCCCTCCAGCGCATCGCGCGAGGATCTTGGCGTCAGGCGGACGCTGAGCCTGAGACCATCGGCCAATACAGAATAAAGGGGCGCCGGGGCAGGCAAGTTACATCAACATCTCAAACAGCAGGTTGCGAATGAAGAACAACCCCAGGATAAGAACGATCGGGGACAGATCAATCCCGCCCAGATCCGGTAGCACCTTCCGGATGGGGCGCAGCACCGGTTCGGTGATCTTGTACAGGAAATCCCCCACCGCATAAACGAACCGGTTCTGCATGTTGACGACATTAAACGCCACCAGCCAGCTCAGCACGGCGCTGGCGATGAGAATCCACACGTAAAGGGATATGATTTGACTCAGCAGGATAAGAACGGATTGCATTCGAGGTTTCCAGATGATGAATTGATATACCAGGGAATATTTAAGGGGTGAACTGGTCATGTGCAAGTCTGATCGGGAAAAGGGTTAATTTCAGGCCTTCAGAACTGAACACCCGGAGCCGGCGATGGAGCAGGGGAGGCAAATTATAAGTGACATTCACCTGCAATGCTTGACATGGCAGGCAAAAGCCCCATAAAACCCGCCTTGAAGCAAACAACTGCACCCATGTGGATTGCAAAGGGGCCGTAGCTCAGTTGGGAGAGCGCTACGTTCGCAATGTAGAGGTCAGGGGTTCGATTCCCCTCGGCTCCACCAGCTTTCGCATGGGCATGGATTGAACTGGTAAGGCGTGGGCATTGTCATGAGGGCAGGCCTGGCGCTGATATTTAAGGAGTACAGGCTATGGCCGTCCCCATGAAAAAAGTGTCGCGGATGAAACGCGGCTTCCGGCGCTCGGCCGATGCGCTCAAGCAACCGACCTATGTCGAGGACAAGGATTCGGGTGAGCTGCGCCGTCCGCATCATATTGATCTGAAAAGCGGTAAATATAATGGCCGCCAGATCCTTGAGCCGCGGGACGAGTTTTAATCATCCGGCTTGAAGTTTCAGGCTTTTTGACAGAAGAATTTCCCGCCCGCCCAACATTGCTTTGGGCGGCGGTTTTGTCATGCCTGCCGGCAGCAAAAATGCCGGTTGCGGGGAATCGGGCAAGCTGCTACAGAATAACCGTGTCACGCGAGTGATAAGCGGTGAAAATTCAACAGGTTATATTTTACGAGGCAACATGACGATAACGCTTCATCACGGCGACCTTCCCGATGAGCTGGATCTGGGTCCGGAAGTGGCGGTGGATACCGAAACTCTTGGCCTCAACCCGGTGCGCGACAAGCTGTGCCTGGTGCAGCTTTCCAGCGGTGACGGCTCGGCGCACCTTGTGCAACTGGACCGCTCGAATTATCACGCCCCCAATCTGAAACGGCTGCTTGGCGACGATCAGGTTCTCAAGATCTTTCATTTCGCCCGGTTTGATATTGCCATGATGGATAAATATCTCGGTGTTGCCTGCGCACCGGTCTATTGCACGAAGATTGCCTCGAAACTGGTGCGTACCTATACCGACCGTCATGGGCTGAAAGATCTGTGTCGGGAAATTCTCGACATTGACCTGTCCAAGGCGCAGCAAAGCTCCGATTGGGGCGCGGCAACCCTGAGCGAAGCCCAGCAGAACTACGCTGCGCTGGATGTCTTGTATCTACATGCCCTCAAGGCGCGGCTTGACCAGATGCTGACCCGTGAAAACCGCGAGGATCTGGCAGCCGCCTGCTTTGCGTTTCTTCCCGTTCGCGCCCGGTTGGATCTGGCGGGCTGGCCGGATACGGATATTTTTTCGCATTAGGTTTTGGGCTTTGCCGGGGAAAGCTCTTATATTGATACTTGGCGCCGCTTCGATCAAAACGGCGCCATTCTGGAATGGCCAACCATGCAAGCAAGGCGTTTTTGATGCAAATCTCTTCCTACTCGGCGCCTGAACCCGGCAAGGGGGGGCACGGGCATGCCCCGGATATAGCCAAGTTTCAAAAAGCCCAGAATCATTCGCGCATGGTCGCAAAGCTCCGCTATATCCTGCCGGTTTTAGTGGTTATCGCTATTGGTACATTCCTTTATGCCTCTGGCGCATTTTCTCCCTCGCGAAAGCTGGAAACCAGGAAATTTACCGCCGAGGTGGAGAGCATTCAACTTGATAAGGATTCTGTCATCATGATGAATCCACGACTGGTAACCAAGGGAAAGACACAAGGCAATTATGAATTGACAGCAGAGTCAGCGACCCGCCGGATCAAGAATCCCAACCATTTCTTGCTGGTCAACGTGAATGCCCGGATGAAAAAAAAATCAGGGGGATGGTCAAAATTGCGGGCTGATAATGGAATCTATGATAAAAAGACCGATATGCTGGATTTGAAAAACAATGTCGAAATGCGTTCCGATAACGGACATGTTGTCCGAATGGACAAGGCACGGCTAAACGTCAAAAAAGGCACCCTGGTGACTGATAGCCCGGTTGTAGTCAATATGCCCAATGGCGTTATCCGGGCAAGGGGCATGGAAATCCGCGAACGCGGAAAAGTTTTCCGCTTTAAGAAACGGGCGCATATGAAACTGAATCTGAGTAAGAAAGGTCAGAAATAATGGCATCATGCGGGATAAGGCATTCAGGCTGGGGGTTTGCGGGGCTGGTTTTTTACCTGATCCTCATGGCGCTGCCCCTTCAGGCGCAGAATGTTGGCGGGGGATTCAAAAAATCAAAGGCTCCGGTAGATATCGAGGCCGATATTCTGGAAATTGACGAAAACAAGAATACCGCTGTTTTTTCCGGCAATGTCATTGCCAAACAGGGCGATCTGCGGTTGAACTCTACTGAACTTGTTGTCTATTACGAAAAAAAAGATGGTGGCGGCACCGATGTCAAGACCATGGATGCCAAGGGCGGGGTGGTGATTATCACGCGCACCCAGAAAATTACCGGGACCTGGGCAAAATTCAACCTCAAGGCCGATACGCTGACGGTTGGAGGTGATGTTGTGGTGACCCAGGGCAAGAATGTTATTCGCGGTCGACGGCTCTTTGTCGATCAAAAAACCGGGAAAACGCGGTTTATCTCTTCTGCTGATGGTGTGAAAAGCCGGGTCCGCGGGCTGTTTCAACCCCGGGAAAAGACAAAAAAGAAATGATTTGGCCTGCACTGACAGGCTGAACTCAACGGAATGTGCAACATGACTGGAAACCGCTGTGTTTGATCCGGCCAAGGCCACGAAGAGTCCGAATGCCGGAAAAGAGCCGGGAATCCCCCCGACCGGAATTGCGGTGCGTTCCGTGGGGAAAAGCTACAAGAACAATCTTGTTGTGCAAGATGTCTCGCTTAGCGTTCAACAGGGTGAGGCCGTGGGCCTTCTGGGGCCGAACGGGGCCGGGAAGACAACGATATTCTACATGATTACCGGGCTGATTGCCGTTGATTATGGCAATATTTACCTGAATGGGTATGATATCACGCGTTACCCGATGTACCGGCGAGCGCGGCTGGGGATCGGCTATCTGCCACAGGAACCTTCCATTTTCCGTGGTTTGAGCGTGGAGGAAAACATCAGGGCTGTTCTGGAACTGGTGGAGCATAATAAAGAGGAACGGGATAGAAAACTCGATGCACTTCTGGAAGAGTTTGGGATCACGCATTTACGATCAAGTCCGGCGCTTACCCTTTCAGGCGGTGAACGCCGCCGGGTCGAGATTGCCCGGGCGCTGGCGACAGAGCCCTCTTTCATGCTCCTTGACGAACCCTTTGCCGGGATTGACCCTATTGCCATTGGCGATATCCGAAATCTGGTGCGCCATCTTACCGCGCGCGGCATCGGTGTGCTCATTACCGACCACAATGTCCGCGAAACCCTGGAGCTTATCGACCGGGCGCTTATCATCCATGATGGGCATGTGCTGTTTGAAGGCACGCCTGAGGCGATTGTCGACAATGAAAATGTACGGCGCTTTTATCTTGGTGAGCAATTCAAATTATAACGCCGGTTTTCCTTGTTTTTTCCTGCCTTCCCCGGAGACGGTCTAGGTAATGGCGCTTTTCCCCAAACTGGAGATGCGGCAGGGCCAGAATCTGGTCATGACTCCGCAATTGCAACAGGCCATCAAGCTGTTGCAACTCTCCAATATTGATTTAAGCGCCTATGTGGAAAACGAACTGGAACGCAATCCGCTTCTGGAGCGTGATGAAAAAAACGAATTTACAACCGGTTCCGATAACCTGGAAATCCGGGAGGGAAACGGAACGGAGCCGCCAAGAGAAGGAGTAGATCAGAACCTGCCAGGCGAACCTGAAATGCTGGACCTGGGGACGGCGGCCGGCCTGAAGGATATTGACAGCAAGCTCGACACCAGTCTTGAAAATGTCTTCCCCGATGACCAGCCGGTTCCCACTGGAACAACCTCAATGGCGCCAGAGCTGAAAGATTCGGGCTGGACCTCCCTGGGGCCGGCTCATCGCGGCGCCGGGCCGTTTTCGGAAGACGAGAGTTTTGAAGCCAGTTTAAGTGAGCCGCCCAGCCTGGCGGGGCATCTCACCGAACAACTCCATGTCTCCATAACCGACCCTGTTCAACAGATGATCGGCGCCTTCCTGATAGACATGGTTTCTGAAGATGGATATTTGCGCGGGGATCTTGAGGTTTTGGCCGAACAACTCGGAGCGCCGCTTGAACTGGTTGAAAATATCCTGAAGCGGATGCAGGAGTTTGATCCTCCCGGGGTTTTTGCCCGAGATTTGACAGAATGCCTTACCCTCCAGCTTGCTGAACAAAACCGTCTTGACCCGGTAATCCATTCGGTTCTGGACAATCTCGATTTGCTGGCCAAGCGTGATTTTGCGAAACTGGCCCGGATGACCGGCCTCGGCCAGAGCGAGCTTATGGAAATCGTGAACGAGATTCGTAATCTGAACCCCAAGCCCGGGCATATTTTCGGAACTACGCTGATCCAGCCGGTTGTCCCGGATGTTTTCGTCAGGGAAGGGCCAGATGGCAACTGGCTGGTGGAGCTGAACAGCGATACCCTGCCCCGGGTGCTGGTGAACCGGCAATATTTTACGACGGTTTCAAACTCGGCAATGAACAAGGAAGATAAAACCTATTTGTCCGAATGCTTGAGTAACGCAAGCTGGCTGGTCAAGAGCCTGGATCAGCGCGCCCGCACCATTCTTAAAACTGCCAGGGAAATTGTCCGGCAGCAGGATGCGTTCTTGACCAAGGGGGTTCAATATCTCAAGCCGATGAATTTGAAGATGGTGGCCGATGCCGTCTCCATGCACGAATCCACCATCAGCCGGGTGACTTCCAATAAATACATCTCCACGCCGCGCGGGGTTTTCGAGCTCAAATACTTCTTCTCCTCATCCATAGCCGCCGCCGATGGCGCCGAGAGTTTCGCGGCTGAAGCCGTCCGGCACCGGATTCAGGAGTTGATCGATGCTGAATCCCCCGACTCGATTCTCTCCGATGACAAGCTGGTCGCCCTGCTGCGCGAAAAAGGGATCGTCATCGCGCGGCGCACGGTCGCAAAATACCGCGAAGCCATGAAAATCCCGTCTTCTGTCCAGCGCCGCCGCGAGAAGCGAAATCCGCTTTAGCAGTCTGTCTTGTTTGGCGTTATCTGGTTTGATTTTGATTTGCCACAGACTATGCGGCTATCAGTCTTGCCATTTTTTTGCAATTATAGGCGAGGGTTACGAGCAGCCATTCGTTTTTGACCTTGTCAATTCCCCGCAGGTGGAACCTTGTGAAACCGAGGACCGATTTGATAATGCCAAAGATCGGTTCGACGGTTGATTTTCGCTTTTTGTATTTGTGTCTTGCTTCTTCTGCCTGGAGTTTTTCCTGCATCGCCAAGCAGGGTTTCGGGACCCCCAACATCATCGCACAAGGCTTCGATCATACCGTCAAAACCGGCGCGGTCATTGGTGGTCGAATAAACATCGCTACCCAGCACCAGCCAAGAGCCGTCAGCATCAACAATCGCTTGCGCATTATAGGCCTGGCGATATTCATGCCGGGCCGATTTGCGCATGATGGCGCTGCCGGGATCGGTCAGATTGGTTTGCTTGTCCGGTTCCGGAGGCCTTGGCGGCTCGTTATCGTCATCATCTTTGCTCGCCGCCTCTTCCAGCCGTCTGGCGGCGGCATCAATCTTGGTTCCCAACGCTGACCATGCCGACTTTCAACAGCCCCGTCTCTTTGGCCAGCATCATTCTGGGATGATACTGCGCCTTGCCCGATCCCGTCGCGCTCACATGAAAGGCGGTGATGTCAATGCGTTTGGCCGCTTCAACAATAAAATGCGCCAGATCATCATCGGCCACCCATTCACGAAGATCAATCGGCATCAGCAGTGGCTGGTTACGTTCGTATGACTTGAAGTTTCCCATTCATAACAATAACATAGCCGATAACAAAAAGCTACGGCTTATCGCTTAAATCCGACAGGCTGCTACAGCATCATCGAACCCGACCGGAGTGAAACGAGGATCGATAAGATTATGCGGCAAAAACAAACTGTTAGAGCGCCGATCTGATTCCATCAGATCGGAAAACGCTCTATCGTGCGATGATGTTCAGAGCAGCCAGTTGCCCGAGCGCGGTCTGTTTCTGATTGGCGGTAATGCCGTCCGGCCAGATGATCTTGGCGGCGTTGATCTCG
>CAZHLV010000139.1:0-3251 GCA_964533415.1 uncultured Hyphomicrobiales bacterium | reverse complement strand
ATATGCAAGGTTTTGAGCGAGCAATGCTGCAAGGCACAACGATGCCGTTTCAGGATGTTTTTTCTGTAAAGGCGGAAAAGCTGTACCAGGTTATGGATGAGCACATCGCCATGATGCGCTTGGTCGAAGAACGTGAACGGGCGCGCACCCTCGCCAAGGCAAGCGTGCATTTTGGCAAACAGATTGATGAGGATTATTCATGAGCAACGACAGACGGGATATTGCACGGCGGCCTCTGGAAGGTCAGGTATTGCCCGCTGAGTCCGGCGTTGAGCGTGATACGCCGCTTGTTCCCGCCAGGGCTCCCCTGTCGGGTGTGATGTTTCAGCGTATATACTTGGAAGTTACAGCGCGGGCATGGAAGGCTTTCAATGATCTGGCGCATGAATACCGGCGCTCATATGACATTCACCGCGATCTCATCTTGTCGAAAGAAAACTATGAGCGTGCCCTGCATCGCTTCCGGCATTTGCCGTCCATTCTTTATAACGACACGCAGAAGCTGTTTTATGAAATGGAGCGTGATGTGCGGGCAATTCAGGAAGAGGCCATGGCGGTCAAGCATAGCATCGAAGAACGCAAACTTGACCATGAGATTGCCATGGAAGAAAAACGCCGAAAGCTGGCGGCGCTTCGTGGCGACAAGGAAGCGGATGCCAAATACAGGCAGGTGCGCCGGGAAACCGGGCTTAATGAAGCCAGGTTCAAAAAGGCCATGTCGGAAGCCAAGGTGCTGGAAGCTGAGGCGGTTCTGAATGATATTCGTGAAGGGGCGCAAAACATGGCCTCTGCGTTGGCCGAAGATGGCAGTCCCCTGGCCAAGTCCTCACAGGAGATTTTCGAGAGCGCCCTTGTTGAGGGGCGCGATGATTTCGTTGCTGAATTTATCAAGTCACGCGGTGGCCGCGACAAGCTCAGCAAGGACGACCGGAAGCTACTCGAAAATATTGATGCCGTTGCCAACTGGATACGGCACAACAAGAGTGCTGCATGAACGAATTTGAAGAAAAAATCGAGGCGAGGGTTGAGGCCAGGCGGAAGGCTATACAGAACAAACTGCGCCCGAAATCTTCCGCTCCCGTGCATCGCCCTCCCTTTGGTCTTGTCTCGCCTGGAGAGAACCGGGATGGGAAATTCATCACCCTGCCGGAGCGCAACCGTTCCATGCACATGCATGTGATTGGCGCGACCGGCAAGGGCAAGACCAATACGCTGGAGCATATGATCCGGCAGGATATTTTATATGGCCACGGTGTGTGCGTGATTGACCCCCATGGCGGGCATAAAGGCAGCCTCTATAACAATCTCCTGCGCTGGATGGACGAAACCGGCGTGGCCAGAAACCGCACAATTCACCTGCTTGATCCTTCCGATGAGAATTTTATCACCGGCTTTAATCCGGTGCGCCGCCCGGTGGGCGTTGATGTGTCGGTTATTGCCGATGCGGCGCTTGAAGCCTTTGAGCGGGCATGGGGCGATGAGGAAACCCGCAAAACACCGCGCATCCGCCGGGTGCTGACGGCCACATTCTCGCTCCTTGCCGAGCAAAACCTGACGCTAGCAGATGCTACCCTGTTTCTTGATCCGGAAGACCGGCATGGCTACCGGGAGCATTTGCTCAAAATGCTTGATGATCTATATACCCGCGAGGTGTGGGATGATTTGCACTGGATGGCGGAAAATTCGGGAAACGATTTCCGCAATTACATAGAAGGACCACTCAACCGGCTGGCGGAGTTCACCCGCTCCAAAGCCATTCGCACCATGGTCGGGCAAACCGGAAATGTCATAGATTTCAAACAGGCCATGGATGAGGGGCATATCGTGCTGGCCAATCTGCAAGGCGGTGATGTGGCCTCGCCAAAAGCAACCCGGCTTCTCGGCACCCTCATTGTGCGCGATCTGTTTGAAAACTGTAAACGGCGCGATAATCCGGACAGGCCGTTTTATCTCTATATCGACGAGTGCCACCAATATCTCTCCGGCGATATTCCGGCTATTCTCGATCAGGCGCGCAAGTTCGGCCTTCATGCTGTCCTGTCGCATCAGCGGCTTGGGCAGTTACAGGAAGCCGGGAGCGATATTTTCAATGCCCTTACATCCTGCACCTATGTCAAGCTGATTATGGGCGGGCTGTCGATAGAAGAAGCCGTCCTGATGGCGGACGAAAACATCCCGCTTGATATTGACCGGCCAGTGGAAACGCTGACCAAACCAACAGTTGTTGGCCACAAGCGCACAGAGCTTTCCAGCCGGTCAGAAGCCAACGCCAGATCAACAACACGAACCACGGGCACCAGCGAAACGACCAGTGAGGCGGTGGGTACATCGGAAACCCACGGCACCGGCATAAGCTCTGGCACCAGTGATGGAACATCAATCCAGCTTGATGATGGTCTGATTAGCAATGACCAGGTTGGCCTGACTACCCGGAGCGACGGTAAATTCGGAGCCGAAAGCCATACAAAATCCTTTGGCGAGAGCAATACCTCCGTAACCTCTTCCACCAGAAGTGAATCCCTTGGCACAACATCAGGGACGACAAGAACCACCGGCATAAACGAAACCCTTGAGCCGGTTCTGGAAGACCGGCCAACGGCGGTTTATGGTCTTGAAACCATGCGCTATGTCGCGGCGCGCGGTTTGCGCGATCTTGACATTGGCAAAGCCTGCGTTGCCATGGGCAAACAGGTTGAGATTGTGAAGGTGCCCTATGTCGAGCCGGTCACGGGCAATACCGAACTTCCAGAATACAAGCGCCAGCTTTACCGGCATTCCGGTTCCGCACTTCCCTTCCCTGAAGCAATGGGGCTCATTAAAACGCGCTGGAATAAACTGAAGGCGGCGGTACGTGAAAAACGCGAGCAAGAACGGGTTGAAAAAGAAGATGATTTTGATGCCTGGGATTAGCAAAAACCGGGCTTTTGGCGCGATGGGTCGTCGTCCTTTTTCAAGGAAAAACTGTTTTTAATATGAATATTCTTATTTGAGTATTCTTCTATAGAGGGAACGGCAAATATCGCCGTTTATGACCGGCATATACTGCCGTTCCTGACCGGCAAAATTTGCCGGTCCGGGCTGGCACTGTGGATAACTCATGAGCGCTTCTGGATGGTGAGAAAGAGCTTGTACGTGTTGGTCTTGCCAAGCCCGCGCTGGGTGATGGCAAGATAGCCGGTCTTTTCCAGTTCTTTCAGATATGAGCGGACACTGCGCTCCCCCGCTCCCATGTCTTTGGATAGCGTGATCTG
>CAZHLV010000138.1:0-12432 GCA_964533415.1 uncultured Hyphomicrobiales bacterium | reverse complement strand
GGGGGGGAATGGCAGGCGAAATAACTGCTTCTGGCTCTACCCCTTGTTGATCTTTGTCGGGATCACCAGTTGTTCGATCCAGTTGCGCACTTCCATGCAGCGGACATTTTCGTTGAGGATGTCGTCGTCTATACCGAGTTGGAAGGCCAGGTCCTTGCGGGCGGGTTCCTGGTGCAGTTGCTCCAGCTTGTCCACGAAGCCCTGGGCTGTGTTCATATCGGCGAAAAAGCCCAGGTCAATGAGCTTTTGCTTGCGGCATTTAATCAGCCTGGCCATTTCCAGGATATTGTATTCCGGGTGGTATTGCAGCGCCCAGAAGGCGCCGTTCAGGTAATTGATCGCGACCGCCTGCACCCGGGTGAAGTCATTGGAGGCAAGCAGCACCGCGCCGGAAGGCAGATGGGTGATTTCATCATCATGACTGATCCAGCCATCAAATACCGATTTCTTGTCGCGGTACATGGGGTGGCCGCGCCCTTCGGGGGTAAGCGAAATCTTGCGGGCAAGGAACATCTCGCGCCCCTTGGGGTGCAGCGCGCAGGTGCCGCCTGCCGCCACCACGCCGATCTGCGCGGCCCAGCAGGAACCAAAACTGGGAACCCCGGCCTCGAAGACGGCGCGGGCAAACTCGATCTGGCGGCGCACTTCCTCGGTGTCGTGATAGACGGTGAGGCTGGAGCCGGTCCAGGCAATGCCGTCATAATCGGTGAGCCCTGCCCCTTGCGGCAGTTTTGAATCCGGGTCGGCGGGATAGATGACATCAACCTCGACCGCCTTGTCATAGGCCTTGAGCATACGCTCATAGAGCTTGCCGGCGGTTGAGGCTCCGCCCGCTTCAAGATCCTCGCGCCCGGCCCTGGAATAGCCGTCCAGAACCAGAAATTTCAGATTGTTTCCCATCCGCTCATTCCCCCTTACTGGTTGGCCAGGCGTTCGATTACGGCGGGCAGGTCGCGGTGATGCTCGCATATGGCATCGGCGGTGGTGATATCCTTGTCGCCGTCGCGAGAGCCGGTGTAAAGCACCGCCTTGGCGCCCAGCGCATGGGGCCCCTTGACATCATTATGGTCCCGGTCGCCGATATGCACCAGTTCGTCCACGGCAAAGCCCAACTCGTTCGCCACCTTGTCAAACATCGAGCGGTGCGGCTTGGAATGGCCGACTTCATCGGAAAAGGCAAAGGCGGAGAAATATCTCTTCAGGTCGTAATTTTCCAGGATCTCGCGCAGCCCCGTGCCGGGGGTGACGATGGCGTCGGAGACGATGCACAGGCTGTATTTTTTTGCCAGTTCCTCCAGCGCTTCGGCAATGCCGGGGTTGAGCCGGGGCGGAATGTCCACCTCCATGCGCGAATGGCCGATCACCAGGTCCTGATAGACATCCTCGGGCACTTGCCGCCCCAGACCGTTCAGCACCACCCGCAAGCGCTGGTCCACGGTCCAGTTGATGTGACATTCCTTCCACACCACGTTGAACCCGGCCTCGGCGGTATCATAAGCCAGCGCCACCTTTTCATAGTCAATCGGTTCAATGGCGTTCAGGGCTTCCCAGACCTGGTGCCGCCGCTCATCGCGCTTGGAGCGAAGCCCGCGTTCCTTGCGCAGAGGCTCATCGGAATCATCGTCAACAATAGTGTCCCAAAGATCAAAGGTAATGGCCTTGATTGTCATTATAAGCTGCCTCTTGTTTCTTGATTTGATGCCGGTGAATACGGCGGCTGTCGAAATGTTGTTTTTTAGATTATTAGTGCATTTCAACAAGCGTGGAAACCGCTTTTCGCCCTCGTCGACAGCCGGGGCGGGAAAGAGCGCAAGACACCGAACCAGCCTTCAATCGTGCAAAAAATGCTCGGCTATGCCGATGTACGCACCAGCAGGCTGCACACAGAGCATTTCGGCTACAGGAATTTTCGGCGTAAGCGCTCGGGGAAAGGCTGGGGGGGCTGGACATGATTCGTCACACTGCGGCAACCAATGCCGCCCATGGCGCGGGGGTTGAAATGCAGGAGATCGAACAGGGATGAGAGGGCGGAAGAATAATTTCTGAAATGTTAGCTATATGTTAGCTACGGAGTATTTTCGTTTCGGGACTTTAGCCTAACTCATTGAAAAGAATGGTACCGCTGCCTTGATTCGAACAAGGGACCTCCTGATCCACAATCAGGCGCTCTAACCTGCTGAGCTACAGCGGCACGGGGAGACTTATCTATTCCATTTCCGGGGGGGGGCGCAAGGCCTCTTTGCTGCTTTTTCTAACTTTTCAGGATTGAAGCTCCGGCATATTGCCCGGCCAGTCCAAGGCGTTCATCGATACGGATAAGCTGGTTGTATTTGGCCAGCCGGTCGGAGCGTGAAAGCGAGCCGGTTTTGATCTGGCCGCAATTGGTGGCAACGGCAAGATCGGCAATGGTGGCGTCTTCGGTTTCGCCCGAGCGGTGCGACATGACGGCCGTGTAGCCGGCCCGGTGCGCCATGTCCACGGCTTCCATGGTTTCCGACAAGGTGCCGATCTGGTTGACCTTGATGAGAATCGAATTGGCGATGCCTTCGCCAATCCCGCGCTCAAGGCGCTTTGTATTGGTGACGAAAAGATCATCGCCCACCAGTTGCACCTTGTCGCCAATCGCATCGGTGAGGGTTTTCCAGCCCTCCCAGTCATCTTCATGCAGACCGTCTTCAATGGAGATGATCGGGAAGCGGGCGACCAGGTCTTCGTAAAGGGCGGTCATGCCGGCGCTGTCGAGGTTTTTCACCTCGCCGGCCATCTTGTAAACCCCGTCCACGTAAAATTCCGAAGCCGCGGCGTCAAGGGCGATGAAGACATCTTCGCCGGGGCGGTACCCGGCTTTTTCAATGGCTTTCATGATGAAACCTATCGCCTTGTCGGTGGAGGAAATATTGGGGGCAAAACCGCCCTCATCGCCCACGCTGGTATTGAACCCGGCGGCATGAAGGGCGGATTTGAGGGCGTGGAAGATTTCCGCGCCCATGCGCACCGCTTCGCCGATATTTTCCGCCCTGACCGGCATAATCATGAATTCCTGGAAATCGATCGGGTTGTTGGCATGCTGGCCGCCATTGATGATATTCATCATCGGGACGGGAAGGATATGGGCGGAGGGGCCGCCCAGATAGGCGTAAAGCGGCAAGCCAGAGGCATCGGCCGCGGCCTTGGCGACACCAAGGGAGACCCCCAGGATGGCATTGGCGCCAAGGCGCGACTTGTTGGGCGTGCCATCCAGCTCGCAGAGCATCTTGTCGATAACCCGCTGCTCTTCGGCCTCGGCCCCGGCAAGCGCTTCGAAGATCTCGGAATTGATGCCCTCAACCGCCTTCAGCACCCCCTTGCCGCCATAGCGGGTTTTATCGCCATCGCGCAATTCATGGGCTTCGTGGATGCCGGTGGAGGCGCCCGAGGGTACCGCGGCGCGGCCGGTGGAGCCGTCTTCGAGCAAAATATCAACTTCGATGGTGGGATTGCCCCGGCTGTCGAGAATTTCACGGCCCTGAATATCTATAATGGCGGTCATTTATCTTTTTCCTGTTTCCTGCAATGTTGCGCTTCTCATAGCGCAAGCGCCCCGACATGGCAAAGTCTGATTGCCCTTTTGGGCGATATTCATACAAGTTCGTGGCTGTCCCATGCCCTTCAAGACTTAACAACTCCTTAAGGTAAATAATGGGAATTGAATGAAATTTTTCGGATTTTCTGGTACTTACCGGGGCCATTCAACATGAACAGCGGGAGTCCAGGCGTATCCATGACCATGGCCGTGCACACAGGCGATGAGCCTTCATCCAAGACCAGCTATGATTTCAAACGCGGGTTTCCCTCGTTTTTTGCCGCCCTGTTATTTGCCGCCGGCCTCGTTATCGTGCTGGTGGCGCATTTCTCCGATAATGCGGTGAGCTTTAGCCCGTTATTCATGTATGGGCTGATTATCATGGCGGCAGGCGCGGTGGCCTTTCTTTTCAGCCGGTTTTCATTTACCGCCATGGCCTGGGGGCTGATCGTGCTGATGTCGCTGGATCTTGGCTTTGGCCTGATGACCCATGCGCTGGCGGCCATGGGGCTGAAGAACTCGTTCCTTCCGCTTAACAATGTTTCACTGTTCGCGCCCAAGCGCTTTGTCTATCACCCGCTGCTCCAGGCCCAGCCCGCACCTGATTACGATGACGGGTTTTATGCCCATGACGCCAAGGGACGGCGCAAGGTGGTCAATGCCGATCAGGCGCGCGGGCCGCGCATTGCAGTGATCGGCGGCTCTTCAACCTATGATCTGGGGGTGAAAAACGGCGAGACCTGGCCAGACCGCTTGCAGGAAAGTCTCACCAACGCCACCATCCTGAATTATGGCGTGCCGGGCTATTCCACGGCTGAACATATCATCCAGAGCGCATTTTACACCAAGTGGGACGGGATCTCCTGCGCGGTTTACTATGTCGGGTGGAACGATATCCGCAACTCGTTCATCCCCGATCTGGACCCCGGCTATGCCAGGTTCCACATGTTGTCCCAGAAAGACAACCAGCGCATCCGGCTCACCGCCAGCCCGTTGTCGATCTATAATTTCATTGCCAATTCACGCTATTTCAGCGGCTATATTCCCATCAAGCCCGATTACCGCTCCTATCCACCGCGTTCTGGCATAGACGAGGAACTGGCGGGGATTTACCAGCGCAACCTGGCCAATATCAAGGCGCTCAACGATGCCCAGGGGATAAAGACGCTGTTCGTGGCCCAGCTTCTCAATTACCGCAAGCTCACCAAGGCGCATCGCTATGGCTGGTTCCCGCTGGTGAACGACAAGGACGTGCGGCCCATCCAGGAGCATTTCAACAAGCTCTTGAAAAAATCGGCAAAAGAACACGGCGCCGGGTTTATCGAGGTGCCGTATGAAAAATTCGAAGATGCTGATTTTGTCGATAACGGGCATTTCAGCGCCTCGGGCGCAATCAAGTTCGCCAATGCCATTACCGGGGCGGTCCGGGCAACCTGTCTTGGTGGAAACGGGCCGGCGGGAGCCAAAAACAAGTAAATATTTACCGTGTTGATTCAGCGTTTCTTATGGGAAGGGCGCGATAATGCGCCAAATATCCTGTAATCATGGAGTGCACCTTGCGTATTTTTGGTCGATCTGTTTCCACCTATTTGCCCCGTTTTGGCCGGATTATCCGGCGCAAAAACTTTGGCAAAAATGAAGCCGGGGTCACGGCGGTGGAGTTTGCGCTCATCGCGCCGCCGTTTTTTGCGCTGCTCATGGGGGTTTTCGAGGTTGGGCTGATTTTTTTCAGCTCTTCAATCCTGGAAAACGCGGTGGCGGAATCCGCAAGGCTGGTGCGCACGGGACAGGCCCAGAGCGGCAATTTCACCAAGGCCAAATTCAAAAAGTCGGTCTGTGACAACCTGACCATGTTTGATTGCAAGAAGCTGGTCATCAATGTGGAGACCTTTACCAATTTCGGCAATGTCAACCTTTCCCAGCCGCTGGACAATAATGGCAAGCTGAAAAAATCCTTCCCCTTCAGCATGGGCGGCGGCGGCGACGTGGTGCTGGTGCGGGTGTTTTACGAATGGGGCTTGATGGCGCCGGGGCTCTCGTTGATGAAAAACATGGGGACCGGCAACCGCCTGTTGAGCGCGGTGCAGGTATTCCGCAATGAACCGTTTTAAAAATGACAGGCTGCATCTCATGTTGATTGCCCTTGGACAGGCCGTTTCACGGTCAAAACAGTTTCTCGCTGACAAGCGCGGTATCGCGGCGATCGAGTTCGCCCTGATCGCGCCGATCATGGTGGCGTTCTACCTGATTACGGTGGAGTTTCAGGATTACTTCACGGTGGACCGCAAGCTCACCGCGCTCACCAGCGCTCTTGGTGACGTGATCTCCCAGGATGACATTGTCACCAATGCGGAAATGAGCGATGTCATGACGGCAATCGCAACCATGATGACGCCCTATAACACATCGGCGCTGAAAATGCGGATTTCCCAGGTAGATGTCGATAATAGCGGCAAAACCAAGGTGGCCTGGAGCGATGCAAAGAACATGTCCGCCCTGCCCAAGGGCTCCAGCTATGCCCTGCCGGCCAAACTACAGGTCAAGAATACCAGCTATGTAATTTCGGAAAGCCGGTTTTCCTATAAATCGGTTATTGGGTATGTGCTGAAAAACGGCATAACCCTTGACCGGATTTTTTACATCCAGCCACGATACGTGGAAAAAATCCAGAGAACTTCGTAATTTCGCAGTTTGCCAGCAGCGTATCCGCTCCCCTACTCCTTGCTCTTGAACGGCAAAAGCAGGCACCAGAGCATGTCGGCGGTTTTCTTGTCGCGGTAGGCAGGCAGGCCGATCTCCATGTCATCATGGCCCTTTTCCGGCTGGGGGATATACGTGCCGAAAATCCGGTCCCAGACAGACAGGTTGAAGCCGTAATTGGAATCGGTTTCACGGCGGATCACCGAGTGATGCACCCGGTGGAAATCGGGGGTCACGAAGAGCTTGCGGATAAACTTGTCAAGCCCCAGCGGCATGGCAAAATTGGCGTGGTTGAACATGGCCAGCCCATTGAGAATGACCTCGAAGGCCACAACCGCCACGGGCGAGGCGCCGAGCACGATAACCACCGCCATCTTGTAGAGCATGGAGACCCAGATTTCGATGGGATGAAAGCGCGCGCCGGTGGTCAGGTCAATATCGATATCGGCGTGATGCACCTGGTGCAGGCGCCACAACAGCGGGATCTTGTGCGCCGCGACATGCTGGACATAAATGGCCAGGTCCAGCAGGATCACCGCCAGAGCCACCTCAAGCAGCGGCGGCAGGTCAACGATGTTGAACAGGCCCCATCCCTTGCCCCGCGCCCAGATCGCGGCGCCAACGGCCAGCATGGGAAACAGGAGCCGCAAAAGCGCGGTGTTGAGGATCACGATCCCCAGATTACTGGTCCAGCGCAAAACCCGCGGCAGGGTTTGCGGACGGCGGGGAAAGACAAGTTCCAGCCCGGCCATGATGACAAAAACAGCGATGAAGGCGCCAAGCCGTATGGTGGTTTCGTCAAGGTCGGGCATAGGCTGTTCCGGTTATTCCCGCGGCAATGTGCGGTGGCGGGCGCTGGCGGCGCGCTCGATGGCGGCCACGACCAGCTTGTCGATATGCAGGCGGCGGCGCAGCATTTGCAAGAAACGCAGTTCCTCCTGGGTAATTTCCAGGTTGGCGGCTGCGATATCAACGGCCACGGCATAAGCGGTTTCGTAAAGCTCTTCGGGAAGCGCCTCTTCCACCAGCCCCAGGATGGTCTCCAGTCCTTCATCGGAAGCGAGAATATCGGCGCAGTCCTGCGAGGCCGGGATCATCATTTCCTCGTTATACTCGCTGAAGATGGGCAAATGCCGCACGATTGAGCCCATCTGGCTCAATTCCGCGTCATCCATGCGCCGATCCACCGCCGACATGGTCACCATGACATAGACAAGCGCGGTTTGTGGATTGATTGTGTGGGTCATGCCCCCTCCATTGCGAAAATTGTTTACCTTGTAAAATTGTTTACCTTGTAAATGAAGGTAGGCGCTGGCGCGGCAATGAACAAGGCTCAAACTTTCAAAAAATCATGAATCTCGCTGACCGCTTCGGCCAGGCCGATACGGACAACCGGGGTATCGGGAGGAAAGGCGCTGGTGAGGCGGGTGGGCATTTGCCTGTCCAGCATGACGAAAACCCCCTTGTCGTCGCGCCGCCGGATGAGCCGCCCGAAGCCCTGCGCCAGCTTCAGCCGCGTGGTCATGTCGGTCCAGGCATTGCCGCCAAAGGCCTCGCGCCGGGCGCGTTCAAGGATATGGGCGCGCGGCCAGGGCACCCGGTCAAACACCACCAGCCTTAACGAGCGGCCCGGCACATCCACCCCGTCACGCAGGGCATCGGTGCCTAGCAGGCAGGCGTTTTCCCCGGCGCGGAAAATGTCTACCAGCGTGCCGGTATCGAGCGGATCGACATGCTGGGCATAAAGCGGCAAACCGGCTTTCAGCAAAGGTTCAACCAGCCGGGCATGGATGGCGCGCAGGCGGTGGATGGCGGTAAACAGCCCCAGCGCGCCGCCGCCGCTGGCCAGAAACAGCTCCCGGTAGGCCGAGGCCACCAGGTCGGCATCGGTCCTGGTGACATCGGTAATGATATAGACCCGCGAGTTGGCGGCATAATCGAAAGGCGAGTCGACGCTGAATCTCAAGGCCGGTGTAGCCAGATGGTTGGCGCCGGTGCGCATCTGGGCCGATTCCCAGTCTTCGGGTACTTCGGGCGGGCGATCGCGCAAGGTGGCGGAGGTGAGCACCACCGCATCGGCCTCTTCCAGCACGGCGCGGGCAAAGGGCAGCGAGGGATCAATCCAGTGCCGGTGCAGGCCGATATCCACCTCGCGGCCCAGGTGGCGCTGGAGGGCGAACCAGTCGGCAAATTCATCCGGAACCTCTCCGCTCAGCGCTTCCAGCATGGCGCGCCAGGCGGGAAGGACACTGGCGCGGCGTTCTATGCCGATGGCGGCTCCTTCAAGGCGGCTGCGTTCGGCGGTCTCAAGTTCACCGGCCTTCTCGTTAAGGATGGCGCGCAGATATTTGGCAAGCTTGCCCAGGGGGCCGGCAATGGCTTGCAGGGTCCGGGAAAGGTCAAGGGCAGCCTCGCCCAGTTCCGGGATTAACGGCCTGACCTCGGTTTCCATGGAAAAATGCGGGGTTGGGCGGGCGCGCGCCAGCACCTGTTTGCGGGCCAGCGCCAGAAAAACCTCGCCCGAGCGGCGCGGCAAGCCCTCTTCGAGCCTTTGCGGCCAGCCCGGCGCGGGGAGCGCGCGGGCCGCCTCAAGCGCCTGATCGAGCGCCTTGAGAGCAGCTTCATCCTCACCCAGCAGATCACCGATGCGCTCCTTGAGGCCGCGCCCGCGCCGTCTCTGGGCTTCGCGGCCACGCAGCCAGCGGCGCAATTCGGCCATTTCCAGCCCGGTGAGATGCAGAGAAAAGGCGCTGTCAGCAGCCTCGAACACGTGATGGCCTTCATCAAAAACAATACGGGAACCGATTTCCCTCTTTGGCCGCGCCCTTTTCTTGTCCGCGTTATCTGTTTTCCCGTCCGCGCTTTCCACCTGTGGCATTTCCATGGCGGCGCGGCTCATGACAAAGGCGTGGTTGGCAATGACGACCTGCGCCCTTGCTGTCTTGCGCGCGGCGCGTTCGATAAAGCAGCGATTGTAATGCAGGCAGGCGGAATGAATGCACTCGCCGCGCCTGTCGGTCAGCCCCATCCAGGCGGCCGAGGCGTTGCCGCCCGCTTCGTTGAATACCCGCGCACCCATGAACAGCGAGGGCAGCCAGGCGGGAAAATCACCGCCGATCATATCACCGTCGCGGCTGTGCAGCGCCCAGCGCGCCATCAGCGCCGCCAGAACCGCGACCCGGCCACGGGCATGAGAGGCCATGTCCTCGAAATTCAGCAGGCAAAGATAGTTCTCGCGGCCCTTGCGGATCACGGTTTTTTGCGCCCGCTCGGCGGGGTCTGGAAAAATCCGCGCCATTTCCTGATCGATCTGGCGTTGCAGGTTGCGGGTATAGGTGCTCAGCCATATGCTCGCCCCGTTGCACGCCGCCCAGCGGGCCGCCGGGGCCATGTAGCCCAGGGTCTTGCCGATGCCGGTGCCTGCTTCGGCCAGCAGGATTTGCGCCGCGCCTTCCTCCTCGCGCGGTTGCAGGCAGGCGGCAAGGGCGGCAGCGTAATCGCCCTGGCCCTCGCGGTGCTCGGCCCCCTCGCCCAGCGCCTCGGCAAGGGCGGCGCGGGCTTCATCGGGCTCCAGCGGGTTTGCGGCGGGGCGGGGCATCGGCGGACGGTCCTCCACCGGCTTGACCGCACGCCAGATATCCAGCCCGGAGCCTTGCGGGATATCGGACAGAGCTGTCCCGTGCCGGCTCAAGGCTTCAAGGGCAAGCTCTCCCCAGCTCCAGCCATTGCGCCGCAATGTGAGGACAAGCCGGGCAAGCCGCTTGTCCCGGCGCGCCGCGCCGCCCAGTTCGTTCAGCAGCAAAACCGCGCTTTCAGCAAGAACAAGAGCGGCGTCTTCAGCAGACGCCACCGGAGCAAGGCCCAGAACTTGCGCAATGCCCCCGGCGGTGGGGCGGCAAAGCTGCGCCGGGCGCACGAAGGCGATGAGTTCCATCACGTCAAGATGGCCGTTCTCAACCGCCTTTATCGCACCGTGAGGCGGCGCATTGGCCAGACGCCGCAAGGTTCCCGCGGTAAAAACCCCGTGGCATAAAAGATGCGGCCGCTCGCCCAGACCGCGCAGGGCTGTTGAGGCCTCGATCATCTCCAGAACGCCATCATCATCGAGCCGGCAAATCTCGCAACCCCGAATCGCCAGCACGGGAAGGGAGGGGACAACCGAATCGGGAGAGAGACTTTCAGACATGGCGTGACTATAAGCCGGGGGGACTTGCGCGCAAATGGCTGAAGGTGCGCCGGTTGACGTGGGCGCGGATGGGGATATAAGGAAGGCGCGTATTATCAACCTGCCCATATATTTTTTTCAGGAAAACAACATGAGCGCTTCACAAGACGCGGAACTGCGAGAATTGGCCGGGGTCAGCAAGGCCTGGGCATTTGATGAAGCGCGGGCGCTGGTCAAGCGGCTTTCACGAATGCCGGAGAGTGATGCGCCGGTGGTGTTCGAGACCGGTTACGGGCCTTCGGGCCTGCCGCATATCGGCACATTCGGAGAAGTGGCGCGCACCACCATGGTGCAACATGCCTTTGAGCTGCTCACCGGGCGCGAAACGAAACTGATCTGTTTTTCCGATGACATGGACGGGTTTCGCAAGGTGCCGTCAAATTTGCCCGGGCAAGAGATGCTTGCGCAAAATCTCGGCAAACCGTTGACAAAGGTGCCGGACCCGTTTGGCACCCATGAAAGCTTCGGCGCGCATAACAATGCCCGCTTGCGGGCGTTTCTTGACCGTTTTGGCTTTGAATATGAATTTGTCTCGGCCACCGAGCGGTATTGCTCGGGCGCCTTTGATAAAACCCTGCTCAGAATGCTCGAGGTTTACGACGAGGTGATGAAGATCATCCTGCCAACTTTGGGCGCAGAGCGGCAAAAGACCTATTCGCCGTTTTTGCCCATTTGCCCGCGCAGCGGGCGGGTGCTTCAGGTGCCGATGATTGCACGCGACGTGGAAGGCGGCACCATCACCTATGAGGACCCTGAAACCGGCGAACCTGTTGAAACCCCGGTCACCGGCGGGCATGTCAAATGCCAGTGGAAGGCGGACTGGGCCATGCGCTGGGCAGCGCTGGGGGTGGATTATGAAATGGCAGGCAAGGACCTGATCGATTCGGTGCGCCTGTCCAGCCGCATCTGCCGCGCCCTGGGGGCAACGCCGCCAGCCGGGTTTTCCTACGAGCTGTTTCTTGATGAAAACGCCGAGAAGATCTCCAAGTCCAGGGGCAACGGGATCACCATTGATGAATGGCTGCGCTATGCCTCGCCGGAAAGCCTGTCCCTGTTCATGTACCAGGCCCCGCGCAAGGCCAAGCGGCTTTACTTCGATGTGATCCCGAAGACTGTGGATGAATACCTGGCCTTCTTGAGCAAATACCCCGAGCAGACGCCCAAAGAGCAGCTTACCAACCCGGTCTGGCATATTCACAAGGGCTCACCGCCGCAAATTGACGCGCCGGTGAGTTTTAACATGCTGCTCAACCTGGTGAGCGCATCAAATTCTGAAGACGCCGGTGTCTTATGGGGCTTTATCTCGCGCTACGCGCCGGGGGCCAGCCCCGAAACCCACCCGGAGCTGGGCCGGATGGTGGGCTATGCCATCAATTATTTCCACGACTTTGTCAAACCGGCCAAGCAGTATCGCCCGCCCTCGGCGCAGGAACGCGCCGCGCTGGAAGAACTGGAGAAAAGGCTGGGCGCGCTGCCCGAAGATGCCGACGGCGCGCAAATCCAGAACCTTGTTTACGAGATCGGCAAGACGCATGGGTTTGACAATCTGCGCGACTGGTTCAAGGCGCTCTACGAGGTTCTCCTGGGCCAGAGCCAGGGACCGCGCTTTGGCAATTTTGCCGAGCTTTACGGGCTTGACGAGACCCGGGAGATGATAAAAAAGGCTCTAGAGCAACGCGCGTTCAAGTGAACGCTCTATCGTTGCTCTATCTGCTTGATGTCGATCAACTTTGTTCTTACCGCACTTCTTATCGGAAAACCGGCTCCCGCTTTTCCGGAAGCGCTTCAGGATAGCGCCTTTGTATTCTCGTTTTTCATGCGCCTCAATAGCTGGACGCCGTTCCCCTATCCATCCGAAGCTGGAGGTATTTGCGGGTGCTGAGCCATTGCTTCTCGCTGCTGGTGGCATAAGAGGGTTTTGCGCAAGCTGTTCTCTGGCCGTGGA
>CAZHLV010000137.1:0-7468 GCA_964533415.1 uncultured Hyphomicrobiales bacterium | reverse complement strand
TGGCACAAGGCAAAGGATCTGAAGGCGCCGGAAAATCTCTCCCTTATGTTCATTCCACCCTACGCCCCCGAATTAAATCCGGTGGAGAATATCTGGCAATTCCTTCGTCAGACCTACCTGTCAAATCAGGTGTTCGAAGATCATGACAAAATCGTCGAGGCCTGCTGCAAGGCCTGGAACAATCTCACGAAAGAGCCCCGGCGCATAACATCAATTGCATCTCGTAAATAGGCCAATATCGGTTAGTCGTTTCGCTCGTTGGTATCAGAGAATAAACTTTGACAGATCGGCGTTTTTCGCCAGATCGCCAATATGATTATCCACGAATGGCGCATCAATGACGTAAGTTTCACCGGCATTGTCTGTTGCCGAAAAGCTGATTTCGTCCAGTACCCGCTCCAGCACGGTTTGCAGCCGCCGCGCCCCGATATTTTCAACCGATGTATTGACTTCGACCGCAATCGAAGCAAGCGCCTCGATCCCGTCATCGGTAAATTCAAGCGTCACCCCTTCAGTGGCAAGCAAGGCGGTATATTGCTTGATTAGCGAGGCTTCCGGTTCGGTCAGGATACGGATGAAATCATCCCTTGTCAGGGCGCGCAATTCCACCCGGATCGGCAAGCGCCCCTGCAATTCGGGCAGCAGGTCCGAAGGCTTGGCAATATGAAAGGCGCCCGAGGCGATAAACAGGATATGGTCAGTTTTCACACTGCCGTATTTGGTGCTCACAGACGTGCCTTCAATGAGCGGCAGCAGGTCTCGTTGAACCCCCTCGCGGCTCACATCCCCGCCGGTGCGTTCGGAACGGGCGCAGATCTTGTCCACCTCGTCGAGAAACACGATAGCATGGTTTTCAACCATGTGAATGGCGTCATGCACCACCTCGTCATCATCAAGCAGCTTGTCGGATTCTTCGGCCACCAGAACCTTGTGGCTCTCGATTACTGTCATCTTGCGGGTCTTGGTGCGCCCGCCCATCATCTTGCCGAACATGTCATTGAGGTTAATCATCCCCATCTGCGCACCGGGCATGCCGGGAATATCGAAACTCGGCATGGCGCTGCCGCCGGTATCTTCAACCTCGATCTCGATTTCTTTTTCGTCCAGCTCGCCCGAGCGCAATTTTGCCCGGAAAGCCTCACGCGTCGCGGCATTGGCATTTTCGCCCACAAGGGCATCCAGAACCCGCTCCTCGGCATGGAACTGGGCCTTGGCCTGAACCGCCTTGCGCTTGTCCTTGCGGGTCATGGAGATACCGATTTCCATCAGGTCGCGCACGATCTGTTCCACATCGCGCCCCACATAACCGACCTCGGTGAACTTGGTCGCCTCGACCTTCAGGAACGGCGCATTGGCCAGCCTTGCCAGGCGCCGCGAGATTTCGGTTTTGCCGACACCGGTCGGGCCGATCATCAGGATATTCTTGGGCAGAACCTCCTCGCGCAGCTCATCACCTAGCTGCTGTCGCCGCCAGCGGTTGCGCAGGGCAATGGCCACGGCGCGTTTGGCGTCCTTCTGGCCGATAATGAAACGGTCAAGTTCCGAGACAATCTCGCGGGGGGAAAAATCACTCATTTCAGAAAAGCTTTCGGGTGTGAATCAAATTAGGAGGAAAGGCTTTCAACAATGATGTTATCATTGGTGTAAATGCAGATCTCGGCGGCAATCTTCATGGCCTTGCGGGCAATCTCTTCCGCGCTCATATCGCTCTCGTCCAGCGCTCGCGCCGCGGCCAGCGCAAAGGAACCACCCGAGCCGATCGCCGCCATGCCGTGTTCCGGCTCCAGTACATCGCCCGTCCCGGTAAGCACCAGCGTGGTGGACTTGTCCGCCACGATCATCATGGCTTCAAGACGGCGCAGATAGCGATCCGTGCGCCAGTCCTTGGCCAGCTCCACACAGGCCCGCATGAGCTGGTCGGGATACTGGTCCAGCTTGGCTTCAAGACGCTCAAACAGGGTAAAGGCATCCGCTGTTGCCCCGGCAAAACCGGCAATCACCTGTCCCGAACCCAGCGGGCGGACCTTGCGCGCCCGGGATTTGATTACCGTGTTGCCCAGGGTTACCTGCCCGTCACCGGCAATCACCACCTGCCCGTCCTTGCGGATGGAGACGATGGTTGTTCCGCGCCAGGATGGCTGAGTTTGCGAACCGCCCATTTCATTCCTCATGGCTTGTCAATTCTGTTTCAACTGCTCATTTAGGTGTTTTGAGCGTTAATGAAAAGGTTTTATGAATGAAGAAGATGTATTGTAATGCTCATGCGCGGCTGGCAACGGGCAGGCTTTGCTGTTAAAAGGGCGCTATGAATTGCTGATGAGGAGTAAGGTTTATGCGCGCCGCCAGCGTGGAACGCACGACAAAAGAGACACAAATTTCGGTTTCGCTCAATCTTGATGGAACCGGGCAATATGATGTCAAGACCGGCATCGGCTTTTTCGATCATATGCTGGAACAGCTCTCGCGCCATTCCCTGGTTGATCTGAAAGTCCGGGTAAAAGGAGATCTTCACATCGACATGCACCATTCGGTGGAAGATGCCGGGATCGCTATTGGCGCGGCTCTGAAACAGGCGCTGGGCGAGCGCCGCGGCATCCGCCGCTATGCGCAAAGCATGATTCCCATGGATGAATGTCTCACCCGCGCGGCAATTGACCTGTCGGGCCGCCCGTGGCTGGTCTGGAAGGTCAGCTTTGCGCGCGACAAGATCGGCGAGTTTGATACCGAGCTTTTCCATGAATGGTTCCAGGCTTTCGTTCAGAATGCCGGCATTACCCTGCATGTGGAAAACCTGTATGGAGAAAATGCCCATCACATTGCCGAATCCAGCTTCAAGGCATTAGCCCGCGCCCTGCGTGACGCGGTGGAAATCGATCCGCGCCAGGCCGGTGAAGTGCCCTCTACCAAGGGCACGCTGACCGGCTCCGGCGGCTAGACCGGGGTTTTGCCCATGCGTATCTATTCAGTTTATCTGCCCGCCGGTGGAGATGAAAAAACCCGGCTGGAAAAAGCCGTGCTGGTCAAGGAAGGCTTTTCCTGGCCGGCGCTGTTTTTCTCATGGGTTTTTCTGGCCTTTACCCGCATGTGGATCGTTCTGGGCCTCTATAGCGTGCTGCTTGCCGCCGCCGCTATGCTTTGTGCTCTCCTCAAGGCGCCTTCGCAAATCACTTTCCTGGTTTTTGCCGGCCTTGCCCTGGTGCTTGCCTTTGAAGCCAATGCCCTGCGTGGCTGGACATTATCACGGCGCGGCTACACATTTCAGGGCGTGGTTACGGGTGCGAATCTGATGCAGGCGGAAGAAAAACTGTTTGAAGACATGAAATTTGATATCCCGGATAGCAATCCGGCAGGGGAGCCTACGCTATGCGAGTCGCCATCATAGATTACGGGTCAGGCAATTTGCGCTCGGCCGCCAAGGCCTTTGAATGGGCTGCCGATCACGGTGGCTTACGGGCCGATATCCGCGTGACCAGTGATCCGGGCGAGGTTGCCCGGGCCGAGCGGATTGTCCTGCCCGGCGTCGGGGCCTTTGCCGATTGCCGTGCGGGGCTGTTCGGTATTGATGGCATGCCGCAAATCCTGCAGGAAAAAATCATTGAAAAGGGCCATCCGTTTTTGGGGATCTGTGTCGGCATGCAGCTCATGGCGCGTATCGGTCGCGAACACGGGGATACGAAAGGCTTTGGCTGGATTGGCGGCGAGGTGGTGAAAATCAGGCCGGATGATCCAGAACTTAAAGTCCCCCATATGGGCTGGAACACCCTTGATCTGAAGCGCGAGCATCCGCTTTTTGCCGATATTCCCGCGGGGCCGGATGGTCTGCACGCCTATTTCGTCCATTCCTATCATTTCGAAGTGGAAAAAGAAGCCGATTTGCTCGGCACAACGAATTATGGCGGGCCGGTGACAGCCTGTGTTGCCCGCGATAATTATGTCGGTGTTCAGTTCCATCCGGAAAAAAGCCAGACGCTGGGTTTGAAGCTGATAGCAAATTTCCTGCGCTGGACGCCCTGAAAACGGTTTCACTTCCGATTCAATGCAATCGTCTCATATACAAAGGCAAATACCATGATACTCTTCCCGGCAATTGATTTGAAAGACGGTGAATGCGTACGTCTCAAGCAGGGCGATATGGGCCGGGCCACGGTCTATAATACCGATCCCGGCGCCCAGGCGGCAGAGTTTGAGGCCCTGGGGTTTTCCTGGTTGCATATCGTTGATCTCAACGGCGCTTTTGCCGGCCGGCCGGTAAATGCCGATGCCGTTGACCAGATCCTCAAAACCATCTCCATGCCGGTCCAGCTTGGCGGCGGCATACGCGATATGGCCACCATCGAACATTGGCTGACCCGGGGAGTGACCCGGGTCATACTCGGTACGGCCGCGGTGCGCGAGCCCGAACTCGTGATCGAGGCCTGCAAGGCGTTTCCCGGAAAAATCGCTGTTGGCATTGATGCGCGCAGCGGCAATGTGGCAGTGGAGGGATGGGATGAAGCCTCGGGCATACCGGCGCTCGATCTGGCCAGAAAGTTTGAAGATGCCGGCGTTGCCGCTATCATCTATACCGATATCGACCGCGACGGGGTGCTCACCGGTCTTAACCTGGATATGACGGTAGAGCTGGCCAATACCGTGTCCATACCGGTTATTGCCAGCGGCGGTCTTTCCTCGATTGACGATATCAGGGCCTTGCTGGAGCCGCGCTGCGCCCGGCTCGAAGGGGCAATCTCTGGCCGTGCGCTCTATGATGGCCGCCTTGATCCTGAAGAAGCGCTCAACCTCATCAAGGAGGCGGAACATGCTTAAGGCCCGGATTATCCCTTGCCTCGACGTGCGCGATGGCCGCGTGGTCAAGGGTGTGAATTTTGTCAATCTGGTGGATGCCGGCGATCCGGTGGAAAGCGCCAAGGCCTATGACAAGGCCGGGGCGGACGAACTTTGCTTTCTCGATATCACCGCCAGCCATGAAAACCGCGGCACCATGCTGGATGTGGTGCGCCGCACCGCCGAGGAATGTTTCATGCCCGTCACGGTGGGCGGTGGTGTCTCGAAGGTCGAGCATGTTCGCGCCCTGCTGCTGGCGGGTGCCGATAAAGTTGCCATCAACACCGCCGCCGTGAACAACCCGGATTTCGTCCGCGAGGCGGCGGAAAAATTTGGCTCGCAATGCATCGTGGTTGCCATTGACGCCAAGCAGGTCTCCGGCGAGGGAGAACCCTTGCGCTGGGAAATCTTCACCCATGGCGGGCGCAAGGAAACCGGCATTGATGCGGTGGAGTTTGCCAAGCTTGTGGTGGAGAAGGGCGCTGGTGAAATCTTGCTCACCTCCATGGACCGCGACGGCACAAGGCAGGGTTTTAATCTGGAGCTCAACCGCGCCATTGCCGAGGCGGTCAGCGTTCCGGTGATCGCCAGTGGCGGGGTCGGCAATTTGCAACATCTGGTGGACGGGGTGCGCGATGGCCATGCCAATGCGGTGCTGGCCGCCTCGATCTTCCATTTTGGCGAACACTCGATCCGCGAGGCCAAGGAATACATGGCCAGGCAGGGCGTTCCCGTGCGGCTGGATTATTCATCATGACGAGTTCACAAAATCCTGTTTCGGCGCAAATGCTGGAGCGTCTGGCGGCAACCATCGCGCAGCGGGCCGAAGATTCGCCGCAAAATTCATGGACCGCCCGCCTGCTGGACAAGGGCGTTTCTGCTTGTGCCCAGAAACTGGGCGAGGAGGCAGTGGAAACCGTGATTGCCGCCTGCGAAGGGGATAAAAAAGCACTCGTCAGTGAATCGGCTGATCTTCTTTATCACTGGCTGGTTCTCCTGAAGGCCTGCGATGTCAGCGCCGGTGATGTTTATGAAGAACTTGGCCGCCGTGAAGGGCGCTCTGGTCTTGATGAAAAGGCCTCGCGGGGCAAATAACCGGTCAACAGGACGAGTTGAATGCCGAACAGCAAAATCTCTCCCTATCAGAATTTTACCAAGAAAGAGTGGGCGCGCCTGCGCAAGGATACACCGCTCACCCTCACCGAATCGGAACTGATCCATTTGCGCGGCCTTAATGAGCCGGTATCCATGGACGAGGTGGTGCAGATCTACCTTCCCCTGTCGCGACTGCTGAATCTTTATGTCTCGGCCACCCAGGGACTGTTTCAGGCCACCACCGAGTTTTTAAGCCGCAAGGGCAATGTCAAGACTCCCTATATTATCGGCATGGCCGGGTCCGTGGCGGTTGGCAAAAGCACGTTTGCCCGCATCTTGCGCCATCTGCTGGCCCGCTGGCCGCATCACCCCAAGGTGGATCTGGTGGCCACGGACGGCTTTTTATGGCCAAACGCGGTTCTGGAAAAACGCGGCCTGATGTCCCGCAAGGGCTTTCCCATCAGTTTTGACCGTGAGCGGCTTTTGCAGTTTTTATCCGACATCAAGGCGGGCAAGCGCAATGTTGCCGCGCCGGTTTATTCTCATGTGGCCTATGATGTTCTGCCGGATCGGGAAATCACCATCGATCTGCCCGATATCCTGATTATCGAGGGTCTGAATGTGCTGCGTCCCGGCAAACTGCCCAAGGACGGCGAGGCGGTGCCTTATGTTTCGGACTTCTTTGATTTTTCAATCTTTATTGACGCTGATGAGGCCATTATCCATGACTGGTATATCGAGCGGTTCCTGAAACTCCGCCGCACGGCGTTTCGCGACCCGGCGTCATATTTTCACAAATACGCCCATTTGAGCGATAAGGAGACGATCAAGATCGGCGAGGCAATCTGGCAGGATATAAACCTGGCCAATCTGCGCAAGAATATCCTCCCCACCCGCCAGCGCGCCGATCTCATCTTGCGCAAGGGCGCGGATCACGCCATCGAAAGCGTGAAATTGCGCAAATTGTAAACGTGCATCTACGTAAAAAACCTGCTTTCCCAGCCAATGAGCGCCCGCTTGCGATTCAGGCCCCAGTGATATCCCCCCAATGCCCCGTCCTTGCGCAAAACCCGGTGGCAGGGCACCGCAAAGGAGATCGGATTTCGCCCCACTGCGCTGCCCACCGCGCGCGCCGCGCCGGGCTTGCCCAGGCGAATCGCGATATCCGAATAGGTCACCGCACAGCCCAGCGGAATATCCAGTAGAACGCTCCAGACGGATATATCAAATTCACCGCCGATCAGGATCAGTTTCAGGGGCGCATCTGGTACCCACTGCGAGGAGTCAAACAGACGCCGGATATAGGCAGCACCCGCATCGGGGTTTTCCCGGTAACTGGCGCGGGGCCATCTTTTGCACATGTCGGCCAGAACCTGCGGGCGATCTTCATCTCCATCGGCAAAAGCCAGCCCCGCCAGCCCGCGCCGGGTCACCATGGCCAGCGCCAGCCCGAAGGGCGAGGGATGAAACCCGTAAGCGATCTCGAGATGTTCCCCGCCGCGGCGGTACTCCCCCGGCGTCATGGCCTCAAACGAGACAAACAGGTCAT
>CAZHLV010000136.1:0-15293 GCA_964533415.1 uncultured Hyphomicrobiales bacterium | reverse complement strand
AATTTTTATTTCGCTCACGGCTATTCCTCGCTAACGCTCGGGCCTCCGCGGGGGCGGGCTGACCGCCCGTCGCGCAGTCGCGCTCTGCTGCCGGTCGCGGGGGCAGGGGGATGAGGCATTCTTTCCCCCCCCGCTCAGTGTCCGCTCCCCCTCGCCACCACCCTTTGCAAACTCCCTGAGGGTGGTGGGGAGGGGGAGCGGGAGGCCCGGTGATAAAATGAGAGAGCGGGAGGCCGGTAAAAAGAAGAGAGAAGCGGAAGCCCCGCTGCCTAAAATCCCGGATTCATTCCCGGCGGCAGGCTAAGCCCCCCGGTCACTTCTTTCATTTTCTCCGCCATCTGCGCCTCGACCTTGGCCTTGGCGTCATTATGCGCGGCGATGATGAGGTCTTCAAGAATCTCGCCTTCACCCGGTTTCACCAGGCTTTCGTCAATGCTCAGCCCGCGCATCTCCCCCTTGCCGTTCAGGGTGAGGGTAACCATCCCGGCGCCCGAGGAGCCGCTCACTTCCATTTGCTCCATGCTGGCCTGCATGTCCGACATCCTGCTTTGCATTTCCTGCGCCTGTTTCATCAGGCTGGCAAAATTTTTCATGCACCGGTCTCCGTTTGTGGTGTGATTTCGTTTTGCGGCGTTTGCCCGTCCGTATCTCTCCGCTCCCGCACGGCGGCGATTTTCGCGCCGGGGAAATGCTCCATCACCGCCTTGACTTGCGGGCGGTTGACGATCTCTTCACGTCGCCGGGCTTCGTGTTCGCGGCGCGATTCCTCCAGCGTCGGGGCCACGGCGCCGCTGGAGAGCACGACAACCCAGCGCGTTCCGGTCCAGTTTTGCAGCTTTTGCGTCAATTCGCCGGGCAAATCGCGCTTTGTACCTTGCAAAAGCTCGATCTCCAGCCGTCCCGGCTCAAAACTCACCAGCCGGACCTGCCGCTCCAGCGCCGTCTTGAGGCGTAATTCGCGATTCTTGCCCGCCAGCGCCACGATATCCTCAAACGAGGCAGGGGCAGGATCGCCTTTTCCCTCTTGCGGCGGCGTAAGCGGTACAGGCGGCGCGGCCCGGGCCACCGGTGCGCGTCCCGGCGCTGTTGTGGCTGGTTTGCCCGTCGCACCCGTCCCCGATGCGCTGCCCGCTGTGAGCTTGCGCAGCAGATCTTCAGGCGGCGGCATATCCGCCGCATAGGCCATGCGCACCAGCAGCATGTCAGCAGCCGCTAGCGGCTTGTCCGCTCCCCTGACCTCCGCCAGGCCCTTCAGGGTCATTTGCCAGGCGCGGGCGAGGATGCGCATGTCAATGCCCGCCGCCATCTCGCGGCCCCGTTCAATCTCGGTTTGCGACATGGTGGCGTCCGCCGCCGCCGCATCTCCGGTGACTTTCAGCCGGGTAACGAAATGGATGAAATCGGCCATGTCCGAGAGCACTACCGCCGGATCCGCGCCGCTCTCGTACTGGGTTTTCAGTTCTTCCAGGGCCTCGCCGGCGCGCCCGTGCAGCACATGGTCGAACAAGTCGATCACCCGCGCCCGGTCGGCAATGCCCAGCATGTCGCGCAGGTTGTTCGCCGAAACCTGCCCGCCGCCCAGCGCGATCGCCTGGTCGAGCAGCGAGAGCCCGTCGCGCACCGAGCCTTCGGCTGCCCGCGCGATCATCGCCAGCGCTTCATCTTCAACCTGCACCTCTTCTTTTTCGGCAATGGTCCTGAAATGCTCCACCAGCAATGCCGCGTCGATGCGGCGCAGGTCAAAGCGCTGGCAGCGCGACAGCACGGTCACCGGAACCTTGCGAATCTCGGTAGTGGCGAAGATGAACTTGACATGTTCGGGCGGCTCTTCAAGGGTTTTCAACAGCCCGTTGAAGGCCGCTGTCGAGAGCATGTGCACTTCGTCGATGATATAGACCTTGTAGCGCGCCGAGGCGGGCTTGTATTTTACCGCGTCGATGATCTCGCGGATATCGCCGATCCCGGTATGCGAGGCCGCGTCCATTTCCATCACGTCGATATGGCGTGATTCCATGATCGCCTCGCAATGCTCCCCCGGTTCATCCATCTTCACGGTGGGGCCGCTGGTTCCGTCCGGGCCGGTATAGTTGAGCGCCCGCGCCAGGATCCGCGCCGTGGTGGTCTTGCCCACCCCGCGCACCCCGGTGAGCATGAAGGCCTGGGCGATTCGCCCCTGTTCAAAGGCATTGGTAAGCGTGCGCACCATGGCGTCCTGACCGATCAGACCGCTGAAATCCGATGGGCGGTATTTGCGCGCCAGTACGCGGTATTCAGTTGAAGTCTCGCTCATCAAGCACCCTGAAAACCCGGTCGCAGAAGGTGAGAGGCTGGAAAAGGCGACGAAGATCTGAAACCTCGTTAGGGCTGCTTCCTTCCGGACCTGACCCGGTTGGCGAGTGATCCACTCACCCCCAGCCTCTCGAGGATCACTATATCGGCAATTTGATCGCAAATGGCAATAGCTATTATCCCTGCCGCCTTGCGCTGGCCTCTTCAATGGCGGCGCGCAGGGGGCTGGCGGTGTAAACCCCGAGGATGCGCACCTCGCTGGTGAAAAAGTCCAGTTCCTCGAAGGCAAGGCGCACCAGCCGCTCTTCCGGGTGGCCGATGATATCGGCATAAAACTGGGTGGCGGAAAACGATCCCTCGATCTGGTAGGATTCCAGCTTGGTCATGTTTACCCCGTTGGTGGCGAACCCGCCCAGAGCCTTGTAGAGCGCGGCGGGCACATTGCGCACCCGGAACACGAAAGAGGTGACGATCTCGCCCGCGCCCATATCCGCCCGCGCCGGATCGCGCGAAAGAATCAGGAATCGCGTGGTGTTGTGATCCTCGTCCTCCACGTTGCGGCGCAGGATCTTGAGCCCGTAAACTTCTGCCGCCAGTTCACTGGCCAGCGCTGCGCGGCCTTCCGCCTTTTCCTCCGAGACCTGCCGCGCCGCCCCGGCGGTATCGGCCACGATCACCGGTGAAATGCCCATCCCGCGCAAGGTCTTGCGGCACTGGCCCAGCGCCATGGGGTGCGACAGCGCCTGGGTCACATTCTCAAGCGGCACGCCTTCCGGGGCCATCAGGTGATGGTAAACCCGCAGGTAATGCTCGCCGATAATGTAAAGCCCCGATTCGGGCAGCAAATGGTGAATATCGGCCACCCGCCCGGCCAGGGTGTTTTCCATCGGGATCATGCCCAGCTCCGCTTCGCCATTGCGAATGGCGGCCAGCGCGTCTTCGAAAGTCGGGCAGGGGACCGCCTCGCGCTCGGGGTAAGCCTCGCGGCAGGCAATATGCGAATTGGCGCCCGGCTCGCCCTGAAAAACGATTTTTTTATTCACCGGGGTCATGAAGAGCCTCCTCTGCGCGTTCAAGATCGGCCGGAGTGTCCACGCCCGGCGGGAACGTGTCAACGCAGGCCACGTCAATGCGCATTCCCGCCTCAAGAGCGCGTAACTGCTCCAGCTTCTCGCGCTGCTCCAGCCGTGAAGGGGCCAGGGCGACAAAGCGCGCAAGGGCGCTGCGCCGCCAGGCATAGATACCGATATGGTGAAACAGCGGTCCTTCGCCATGGGGCGCAGCGGCGCGGCTAAAATAAAGCGCCCTTGCCACGTCGCCGGGGCGCTCCAGCGCCGCGATCACCTTGACTACATTGGGATCATTAATTTCCCGTTCTTCCCGGATCGGGCTGGCCAGCGTGGCGATATCCACTTCCGTTTCCCGCAATGGCCCGGCAACCGCCCTTATGGCTTCAGGCGCAATGGTCGGCAGATCGCCTTGCAGGTTGATGATGATCTCAAGCTCTCCCCCGGGGTCGCAAGTCTCCAGCGCCTCGAAGATCCGGTCCGAGCCGCTCTGGTGCTGCGATCCGGTCATGATCGCCTCGCCGCCCGCTGCTTTTACAGTCTCCATGATCTCCGGCGTATCGGTGGCTACCGCAACCTGCCCCATCCGCGCCGCCACGGCGCGCCGCCAGACATGCACGATCATCGCCTCGCCGGCAATTTTCGCCAGCGGCTTGCCCGGCAGGCGGCTTGAGCCCATCCGCGCCGGGATGAGGATAATGGTCTTTTGTGCTGTATTGTCGCTCATGTTCACTCCTGCCCCTGTTTCTCTACAGGGTGCGCACAAATTTGTGAAAGGAAAAACGACATCCTTTCCTAATTCACGCCCAGTTCTTATGATGGCTTCAGGAAAACATCGCCAGACCATCCAGACCATAAGGAAACCGCTCGCGTGAAAATTTCATTTCTGCCCGTTTTGTTCGCTCTGCTCTTGTCTCCTTTCTCAGCAGCGCCGGCAATGGCCGAGGATCAACCCGAATGGCGCCACGCCACGGCGCTGATCGGCGCGCCGCGCAATGCAAGGGGGTTCAGGCATTACAAATATGTCAATGTCAACGCCCCGAAGGGCGGCGCGGCGCGGCTTTCCGATAACGGCACCTTCGACAGCCTGAACGTGGTGATTGCCAAGGGCACCACCCCGCTGGGCATGGGGCTGATCTATGACAGCCTGATGACCTCCTCGCTCGATGAGGTTTCCACCATGTATGGCCTTGTTGCCGAGGCCCTGCGTTACCCGGAGGATTATTCCTGGGTCAGCTTCCGCCTGCGCGAGGGGGCAAGGTGGCATGATGGCAAGCCAATTACCGTGGAGGACGTGATCTGGTCGTTTGAAAAGCTCACCAGGCTGAACCCGCAACAAGGTTTTTATTACCGCCACGTGAAGGAGGCGAAAAAAACCGGTGATCGTGAAGTGACCTTTACCTTCAAGGTCAAGGGCAATCGCGAGTTGCCCCATATCGTCGGCCAGTTGATGATTTTGCCCAGGCACTGGTGGGAGGGGACCGGCAAGGACGGCAAAAAACGCGATATTGCCTCGGGCACCCTTGAGCCGCCGCTGGGCTCGGGCCCCTACCGGGTCAAGACCGTGGTGGCGGGTCGCTCCATCGCCTATGAGCGGGTGAAGGATTACTGGGCGCGGGATCTCAACGTCAATGTGGGGCAGAACAATTTCGACGAGATCCGCTATGAATATTACCGCGACGGCGTGGTGCAGCTTGAAGCCTTCAAGGCCGATGAATATGATTGGCGCGAGGAAAACACCGCCAAGAACTGGGCCACCGCCTATGACATCCCGGCGGCAAGGGACGGGCGCATCATCAAGGAGCTTTTCCCCGAGCGTGGCCGCGGGCTGATGGTCGGGTTCATCTTCAACCTGCGGCGCAAGAAGTTTGCCGATCCGCGCCTGCGCCAGGCATTCAACTACGCCTTTGATTTTGAGGAGATGAACCGCACGATCTTCTTTGGCCAGTACAAGCGCCTGGGCTCTTATTTCTCCGGCACCGAACTGGCCTCGAAGGGTTTGCCCGAGGGCCGTGAACTTGAAATCCTGGAGAGCGTGCGCGGCGAGGTTCCGCCGCAGGTCTTCACCACGGTGTACAAGAACCCGGTTTCAAGAAATCGCCGTGAGCGGCGCGCCAATCTGCGCAAGGCCATCGGGCTGCTGAAGGAGGCTGGCTGGATAATCCGAGGTGGCCGGCTGGTCAACGCCACGACCGGCAAGCCATTCGAAATCGAATACCTGCTCAACGGCCCGGCCTTTGAGCGTGTTGCCCTGCGCTTCAAGAACAGTCTCAGGCCATTGGGTATCAATCTGCGCATCCGCACCGTGGACAGCTCGCAATATATCGCCCGCATCCGCTCGCGCGATTACGACATGATCTACACCGGCTGGGGGCAGTCCCTCTCGCCGGGCAACGAGCTTCAGGGCTATTTTTCCTCCATTGCCGCCGACCGGGCCGGATCGCGCAATTACGCCGGGCTGAAGAACAAGGCGGTGGACAAGCTGGTGCAAAGGGTGATTTTCGCCAGGGATCGTGAAGAGCTGATCGCCGCCTCGCGGGCGCTCGACCGGGTGCTCTTGTGGACTCGTATGCTGGTTCCCGGCTGGGGCCTGCAAGCCACGCGGGTGGCGCGCTGGAACCGTTTCTCGCACCCGGAAAAGCTGCCCCGCTATTCCCATGGCTTCCCCACCGTGTGGTGGTATGACAAGGCAAAAGCCGCCAGGACCGGCGCAAGGAAATAAACCCGTGACACGATCAGGATTTACCCGCCGCGAATCGCTTTGCCTTCTTGCCGTCGGAGCCGGGGCATCCTTGTTGCCGCAAAAGCTCATGGCCGGAGCGCCCCGCCACGGGCTTTCGGTGTTCGGGGATTTGAAATACCCCCCCGGTTTTGCCCATTTCGACTATGTGAACCCCGACGCCCCCCAGGGCGGGACCTTGAGCCAGGTCGGCCCCAACGCCGCCTATAACCAGAATTTTCTCACCTTCAATTCCCTCAACAGCTACATCCTCAAGGGCGATGCGGCGCAGGGCATGGAGCTGGTTTTCGACACCCTGATGACAAGGGCCAATGACGAGCCTGACGCCATTTACGGGCTGGTTGCCGAAACGGTGGAGATTTCAGATGATGGCAAAACCTATGTTTTCAACATCAACGAGAAGGCGCGCTTTCATGACGGCAGCGCCCTGACCGCAAAAGATGCTGCCTTTTCGCTGCAAATCCTCAAAGCCAAGGGACACCCGCTGATCTCGCAGGCCATGCGCGAAGTGAGCGAAATCACCGCGCCGGAGCCGCAGCGCCTGAAAATCCGCTTCAGCGGCAGGCATTCACGCGACCTGCCGCTGTTCGTGGCCCAGTTGCCGGTGTTTTCAAAGGCTTATTACAGCGTCCATGACTTTGACAAGACCACCCTGGAGCCGCCCCTTGGCTCTGGCCCCTACAAGGTGGGCCGCTTCAAGGCGGGCCGCTATATCAGTTACGACAAGGTGGAGGATTACTGGGCCAGGGATCTCGGGGTCAACCGGGGAAGGTTCAATTTTGCGCGGGTGCGCTTCGAGTTTTACCGCGACCGCACCGCCCAGTTCGAGGCTTTCAAATCCGGCGATTACCGCCTGCGCGAGGAGTTTACCTCCAAGACCTGGGCCACGGGCTACAAATTCCCGGCGGTAAAAGACGGGCGGGTGAAAAGGCTGGTTCTGCCCGATGATACCCCCTCTGGCGCGCAGGGCTGGTTCATCAATACAAGGCGGAAAAAATTCGCCGATCCGCGGGTGCGCGAGGCGCTCATCTACGCCTTTGACTTTGAATGGACCAACAAGGTGCTGTTTTACGGCGCCTACCGGCGCACCCGCTCGTTTTTTGAAAATTCCGGCATGATGGCGAAAGGCGCGCCATCACCAGAAGAACTGGAACTGCTGGAGCCGTTTCGCGGGCAGGCGCCGGACGAGGTCTTTGGCCAGCCCTTCACGCCGCCGGTCTCAAGCGGACGGGGACAGGACCGCCGCCTGCTGCGCCATGCCTCGGAATTGCTCAAACAGGCGGGCTGGACGGTCCGCAACGGGCTGTTGCGCGATGCATCCGGCGAAGTGTTTGAACTGGAGTTTCTTGAAGACAGCCCCGGCTTCAAGCGCATCATCCTGCCCTATGTCAGGAATCTGGAGATTCTCGGTATCCGGGCAAAATTGCGCATGGTGGACCCGGCGCAATACCAGTCTCGCCTGAAAAGCTTTGACTTTGATCTCACCACGCGGCGCTACTCCATGCCGCCCACCCCGGGTGAGGAGATCTTGCGCTACTGGAGCTCCGCCGATGCCAATCTTGAAGGCAGCCGCAACCTTTCGGGCATTGCCGACCCGGTGGTTGACGCCCTTACGCAAAAGGTCATTCAGGCCAAAACCCGCAAGGCGCAGGTCATTGCCGCAAGGGCTCTTGACCGGGTGCTGCGGGCCGGGCGCTACTGGGTGCCGCAATGGTTCAAGGCATCCCACACCATCGCTTTTTGGGACGAGTTTGGCCGTCCCGGAACCAAGCCGCGCTATGCGCGCGGCATTGTGGAAACCTGGTGGTTTGACGAAAAGAAGAAAAAGACATGAGCGCCTCACCCGCCGCCCGCTTGCGCCAATTGCTGAAACGCAAGGGCTGCCTGGTCATGCCCTGCTGCTGGGATGCGCTTTCAGCCCGCATGATCGGGGCCGCCGGTTTCGATCTCACCTTCATGTCCGGTTTCGCGGTTTCCGCCGCGCGCATCGGCGCGCCCGATACCGGGCTGATTTCACTGGGCGAAATGGTCGATCAGGGCCGCGACATCTGTGCCGCCTCATCAATCCCGGTTCTGGGTGACGGCGATACCGGCCACGGCAATGCGCTCAATGTGCGCCGCACCGTGGAGCTTTACGCCCGCGCCGGTTTTGCCGCCGTGATGATCGAGGACCAGCTTGCCCCCAAGCGTTGCGGCCACACCAGGGGCAAGCAGGTGGTGGGGCGTGATGAGGCGCTCATGCGCATCCGCGCCGCGGTGGATGCGCGCGAGGCGGGCGCCGATATCCTGATCCTCGCCCGCACCGATGCGCGTACCGGTCACGGGCTGGACGAAGCCCTGTGGCGCGCCCGCGCCTTTGCCGGAACTGGCGCCGATATCCTGTTTGTTGAAGCGCCGCAAGGCCTTGAAGAGCTAAGGCGCATTCCCGCCGAGGCGCCGGGCCTTCACATGGCCAACATGCTTGAGGGCGGCAAGACCCCGTTCCTGCCCGCCGGGGAACTGGGCGCAATGGGCTATTCGATTGCCGCCTATCCCCTCACGCTTTTATCCGCCTCCATGAAGGCCATGCGCGATGCCCTTGCCGTGATGAAAACCGGTGCGCATCCCGATGACGCCCTGCTGGATTTTGCCGAATTGCGCCAGATTGTCGGTTTTGATGAGTATTACGAAGCCGAAAACGCCTACCGGGAAGAATAACCCCGGCGGCGGCCGGTTCAGCGGCGGCCTGTCCGGGGCCGGGCAGGCAAGAAGGTGCCTATTCCGGCACCTTGTAGGGCGTGCGGTCCTGCCCGATCGCCTCTTCCATCATCTCGATGCGGTCTTGCCCGAAATAAAGCTCGCCGCCCGCATCATAGGTGGGTGAGCCGAACACGCCCTTGGCCGCGGCCTCATCGGTATTGGCCTGGTAAATGGCCTCGATCTGGTCGGATTCGGCAAGTTTCAGGATTTCATCCTCATCCAGCTTCGATAAACGGATCATGCGCGCCAGCTCGTCTCTTTGCGCCATGTCCCGTTCCTCGCAAAATGCACCGCGCATGAGCTTGAGGATCAACATGCCGGGGTTGTATTTGGGTGTCTGTAAGGACGCGATCACCACCTTGTCGGCAAGCGCCGCATCAAAGGGAAAGAATCTGGGCTTCAGGTTCATTTCGATGCCGCGTTTCATCTGCCAGCGCTGCAACTCGTAAAAGCGGTAATCCTGCCGTGCCTTGTGGCGTTCGGCCAGCGGCACCCCGCCGGTTTCGCCAAACAGCTCGATGAGTTTCACCGGCTTGTAGTTCACCGGCAGGCGCAGGTTGCGCGCCGTGGCCAGGAACCACTCATGCCCCATATAGGCCCAGGGCGAGAGGAGGGAGAAATAATAATCGATATGCTTGTAAACCCGTTCATATGACATGTTTGTCATTTTCCTGTCTTGCAAAGCGGCCATGGAACGTCGCGTTCGTCTCCGCCAGATCCTTCAAAAGCGCACAAGGCGCAAAGCGCGCCCCGTGGGCGGCGGCCAGTTCTTCGCATTGCTCCACGAACACGCCCGCGCCCATGGTGTCAATATACGATAGCGGCCCGCCGGTATAGGGGGCAAAGCCAAAGCCGAGGATCGCGCCGACATCCGCATCGCGCACATCGGTGAGCACATGCTCCTCGAAACACCGCGCCGTCTCCAGCGCCTGAATGGTCAAGAAGCGCCGCTTCATCTCGTCAATGTCAAAATCCTCCGCCGGGCGGGCAGGGGGCAGGAATTCGTCCATTCCCGGCCACAGGGATTTCTTGCCCGTTTCGGGATAGTCGTAAAAGCCGCGCCCGTTCTTGCGTCCCAGCCGCTGGCGCTTTTCAACCATCTCTTTCAGGATCCGGTCCAGCGCGCCGGGCCTGTAGGCATCGCCCAGATCCGCCCTTGCCGACAGGGCGATCTTGTAGGCCACATCGAGGCCCACTTCGTCATTGAGCGATAACGGCCCCACCGGCATCCCGGCCATCCGGGCGACATTTTCCACCATCGCCGCCGGAATCCCTTCTTCGAGCATGGTCAGCCCCTCGGCCACGTAGGTGCCGACCACCCGCGAGGTGAAGAAGCCGCGCGAATCATTGACCACGATCGGGGTTTTCCTGATCGCCCGGACGAAATCCAGCGCCTTGGCCAGCGCCGCATCGCCGGTCTTCTTGCCCATGATGATCTCCACCAGCATCATTTTCTCAACCGGCGAGAAGAAATGAATGCCAATGAAATTTTCCGGCCGTTTGCTGGCCCTGGCCAGTCCGGTGATCGGCAAGGTGGAGGTGTTGGAGCCGAAAATGGCGGTCTCCGCCAGCCGCGCCTCGGCCTGCGCCGTCACCTCGGCCTTGATCTCGCGGTTCTCGAACACCGCTTCAATCACCAGGTCGCAGCCCTTCAACTCATCGTAATCATCCGTTGGCGTGATGCGCGCAAGCAGCGCGTCCCGGTCCGCCGATTTGGCCCGCCCGCGTCCGATCAGCTTGCTCATCACCTTGTGTGAATACGCCTTGCCCTTTTCCGCCGCCGCCATGTCGCGGTCCAGCAACACCACTTCAATTCCGGCCCTGGCGGCAACATGGGCAATGCCCGCCCCCATCATCCCCGCGCCCAGTATGCCCAGCTTGTGCATCCGGGTGGGCGCGATGTTTTTGGGCCGCCTTGCCCCCTTGCCCAGCGCCTGCATGGACAAGAACAGCGTACGGATCATGTTTTGCGCCTCGGGCGTGCGCAGGATATGGGCGAAGTAGCGCCCCTCGATGCGAAGGCCGGTGTCGATATCCACCATCAGCCCCTCATAGACGCAAGACATGATGGCCCGAAGCGCCGGGTAGTTATCCATGGTTTCGCGCCGGTAGATGGCATTGGCGGCGGTAAAGGTCATCATGCCGTTCCTGGAATAATTCAACCCGCCGGGGATGCGAAAACCCTTCTTGTCCCACGGGGCCACCGGGTCGGCCTCTTCAAGCAGCCAGCGCCGCGCCTCGGATATCAGCTCGTCCGGTTCCACCACCTTGTGAATAATCCCTGCCTTGAGCGCCTGGTCCACCCGGATCTTCCGCCCCACCAGCATCATCTGCAAGGCGTCCGAGGCACCGATCAGCCGCGCCAGCCTCTGGGTGCCGCCGCCGCCGGGCAGCAGCCCCACCCGGCCCTCGGGCAGGCCAAGGCGGGTCCTGGTGTTGCTTGAGGCCACCCGGTAATGGCAGCCCAGTGAAATCTCGAACGCACCGCCAAGGCAGGTGCCATTGATCGCCACCGCCACCGGCTTGCCGCAGGTTTCCATCTGGCGGATGGTGCGGGACAAAACGCCGCCCTGTTCCATCACCAGTTTCGAGGCCGCCTCGCGGCCTTGCCTGCGCTCCATCTCAAGCCCGCCCCTGACGAGCGCTTCGAGCATCGACAAATCCGCGCCGCCGGAAAAACTCTCCTTGCCGCTGGTGATGATCGCGCCCCTGATCTGCTCGTCGGAGCCGATGCGTTTGACAATGTCGATATACTCGCCCAGCGCCTCCTCGGTGAGCACATTCATCGAGCGTTCTTTCATGTCCCAGGTAATGAGCGCAATGCCATCCGCGTCGATATCGAGGGTGAAATTTTCATATGTCATGATCCTGCTCTCCTCCACGCCCTATACGCGCTCAATGATTGTCGCCGTGCCCATGCCCGCGCCGATGCACAGGGTAACAAGGCCGGTATCCATGCCGCGCCGCTCCAGCTCGTCAACCAGCGTGCCGAGGATCATCGCGCCGGTGGCCCCCAGCGGGTGCCCCATGGCGATCGCGCCGCCATTGACATTCACCCGGTCATGATCGAGCCCCAGCTCGTTCATGGCATGCAGCACCACCGAGGCAAACGCCTCGTTGATCTCGAACAGGTCGATATCGGAAGCCTTCATGCCCGCCGCGTCAAGAACCTTGCGGGTCACATCCACCGGTCCGGTGAGCATGATGCACGGCTCGGTGCCGATATTGGCAAACGCCCTGATCCGCGCCCGCGGCCTGAGATTAGCGCGTTCCCCGGCCTCCCGGCTGCCCAGCAAAACCGCCGCCGCCCCGTCCACAACGCCTGACGAGTTGCCCGCATGATGCACATGGTTGAGTTTCTCGATCTCCGGGTAACGCTGGCTCGTTACCGCGTCAAACCCGGCAAATTCGCCCATCTGGGCAAAGGACGGGTTCAGGCTGGCCAGTGCCTGCATGTCCGTGCCGGGGCGCATATGCTCGTCCCGGTCAAGAATGGTCAGACCGTTGATGTCTTTCACCGCCAGCACCGAATTGGCGAAACGCCCGTCCTTCCATGCCGCGTCGGCCCGCCTCTGGCTTTCCACCGCGTAAGCATCCACATCGTCGCGGCTGTAGCCATATTTGGTGGCGATCAGGTCGGCGCTGATGCCCTGCGGCACGAAATATGACTTGATGGCGATCCGCGGGTCCATGGGCCACGCGCCCCCCGAGGCCCCGATGCCGATGCGGCTCATGGATTCCACCCCGCCGCCGATCGTCATGTCGGCAACCCCGGTCATCACCTTCATGGCGGCGAAATTGGTGGCATCAAGCCCCGAGGCGCAAAACCGGTTGATCTGCATCCCCGGAACCTGGTCGGCATATTCCGCGTTCAGGGCGGCGGCCCGGGCGATATCGCCGCCCGCCTCGCCCACCGGGTCCACGCAGCCCAAAATGACATCATCGACCCTGCGAGTGTCGAGCCCGTTGCGGTCGCGGATCGCCTCAAGGGTTTGCGTGGCCAGCTCCAGCGGCGTCACTTCATGGAGCGAACCCTCCTTTTTGCCGCGCCCGCGCGGGGTGCGGACATGATCGAAAATATAGCAGTCCTTCATCGGCTCTCTCCCGTTTCACCAACGCCGGGGCGCTGTGTTTGAGTTCCCGTCATTCCGGCGAAGCCGCCGGTTTTTCCTTCTCTCAGAACGCTTCCGCCGGCAGCGCCATCATGGTCTCGGCCCCGGCGCTGATCCGCGCCAGGTGGGCGGTGGTTTCCGGCAGCATCCGTTCCATGAAATAGCGCCCGGTTATCAGCTTGTTTTCAAGAAAAGCCCTGTTTTGCGCTCCTTCATCCAGCTTGTCTTGCGCGGTCCTGGCCATCAGCCCCCACATCAGCCCGAGAATGACCAGTCCCATCAGATGCATGTAGTCGGTCGAGGCGGCGCCGGCATTGTCCGGTTTGGTCATGGCGTTCGACATCAGCCAGCCGGTGGCCTTTTCCAGGTCATCGCGCGCCGCCTTCAGCGGCGCGGTGAAAGGTTCAAGGGCTTCGTTGCCGGCATTGCCCTGCAAGAAGGCGTCAATCTCGCCAAACAGCCCCATCAGGGCGCGCCCGCCATCATGGGCCAGCTTGCGCCCCACCAGGTCGAGCGCCTGGATGCCGTTGGTTCCTTCATAGATCATGGCAATGCGCGCATCGCGCACATATTGTTCCATTCCCGTTTCCACGATATAGCCCGAGCCGCCGAAAACCTGCTGCGCCGCCACGGTGTTGGCAAAGCCGGTATCGGTCAGGACCCCCTTGATGACCGGGGTAACCAGCGCCATGTGATCGGCGGCGCGCATCCGCTCGTTTTCATCTTCAGAATAGATCGCAACGGAAGCTTTCAGCGCCGTCCACATGATGAGCGCCCGCGCCGCCTCGTTGAAGGCGCGGCCATTCATCAGCATGCGCCGTATATCCGGGTGAACGATAATCGGGTCCGCCGCCTTGTCGGGCGCCTTCACGCCCGAGATCGAGCGCCCCTGGAGCCGCTCGCGGGCATAGGCGGCAGCGTTCTGGCAGGCGATCTCGGAAAGCGCCAGACCTTGCAGCCCCACCGCGAGACGCGCCTCGTTCATGAAGGTGAACATGGCCTTGAGGCCGCCATTTTCCGCCCCCAGCAGCCAGCCTTTTGCACCTTCATAGTTCATCACGCAGGTGGCGTTGCCATGAAGGCCCATTTTCTTCTCGATCGAGCCGCAGGACACGCCATTGGGTTTTCCGTTTTCCGGCAACAGTTTCGGCACGATGAACAGCGAGATTCCCCTGGTTCCCTCCGGTGCGCCCTCGATGCGCGCCAGCACCAGGTGCACGATGTTTGCCGTCAGGTCATGCTCACCGGCGGAAATGAAGATCTTGGTGCCGGTGATGGCGTAACTCCCGTCATCTTGCGGCGCCGCCTTCGTGCGCAACAGCCCCAGGTCAGTACCGCAATGGGGCTCGGTCAGGTTCATGGTGCCGGTCCATTCCCCGGACGAGAGTTTGGGCAGGTAAAGCTGTTTTTGCTCATCGGTGCCGTGCAGCGCAATGGCCTCGTAGGCCCCCAGCGAGAGCCCGGGATAAAGCGCAAAGGCCATGTTGGCCGAAACCATGTATTCGGTAAAGGCGGCGTTGAGTATGCGCGGCAGGCCCTGCCCGCCATGCTCGGGAGCGGTAATCAGCCCCGGCCAGCCGCTTTCAACCAGAAGCTCATAGGCTTCCCTGAAGCCCTCCGGGGTGCTCACCTTGCCATTTTCAAAACGGCAGCCCTGCGCATCGCCGCTCTGGTTCAGGGGCAAAAGCTGTTCTTCGGCAAACCGCCCCGCTTCGGTCAGGATTGCCTTCACGATATCCGGGCTGGCCTCGGCAAAAACCGGCAGGTTTTCATATTGGGAGATGTTGAGCACATCGTTCAGCACAAACAGGGTTTCTTCTACAGGAGCCGTGTAAACAGGCATGGCGTCAGACCTCCGTGTTGTTTTCATTCGCGCCCATTGCCGGATTGTCCGGCAACCGCCCCCAATCTGGTTCATGCCCCCTTGTTTTGCCGGTTTTTCCGGTTCCGGGTTTTTCCGCCAGCATCCCCTCGACAATGGCGCAGGTGCGTTTCAAATCCGCCATGGCCTGCTCGATCTCGCGTTTTTGATTTTCCAGGGCATGGATGCGCTCGCGGAAACGCTCCAGTGAGAAGGCAAGCTGGGTGCTTTGCCCGTCGCGCAAATCATACAGATCCAGCATTTCCCGGATTTCCGAGAGCGAAAATCCGACCCGTTTACCCTGCAAGATGAGCTTCAACCGCGCCCGGTCGCGGCGCTTGTAAATGCGCGACTGGCCGGCCCGCTCGGGGCTGAGCAAGCCCTTGTCCTCGTAAAACCGCAAGGTCCGGGCGGTCACGCCGAACTCGTTTACAAGCTCGCGGATGGTGAAGCGGGTTTTTTGATTTTGCGCTGGTTTTGTCATG
>CAZHLV010000135.1:0-13523 GCA_964533415.1 uncultured Hyphomicrobiales bacterium | reverse complement strand
TGACGCCGAATCCAATCAGAACAGACACGCTATAGCGTTTTCGGTTTGATTAAATCAAAACCGGGTTTTAACTCCTTGTTTGCCGCGCTTCTTATCGGAAAACCGGTTCCCACTTTTCCGGAAGCGCTCATTCCTTGTTTGCCGCGCTTCTTATCGGAAAACCGGCTCCCACTTTTCCGGAAGCGCTCATTCCTTGTTTGCCGCGCTTCTTATCGGAAAACCGGTTCCCACTTTTCCGGAAGCGCTCCATAGCCTGAGAAAATATCAGGCTGGCTTGAACGTGGCGTTTTTGCAATAAAATACTATCATAGGTTGTTTATATCAAATCAATTTACGGTAGTATTCTTTATCTATTTATTTGTTTTTATTGGTGTAATTTTTTGTTTTCGATGGTTGTTTTCTGAAGGGTAGGGTTAATAATATTTATACAAATATAGAATATTTTTAATTTTATCAAAATTACAAAAACGCTGCTTCCCTGGCCGGATGAGTTTCTTGAAAAACGGATGGTTGTGTGATGAAAATAATCAATAATATTTCAATTTCTGTTCGGATTGCGATTTTGTGCCTGATTCCCATGCTGGCGCTTCTGGGGCTTGGTATTCAAAATCTTTTATCGGAACGCTCCAAGGCCAATAGCGCCCGCGCTATTGCGCGGGTCATTGATGTTGCGCCGGTGATTTCGGCGCTGGTTCACGAACTCCAGAAGGAACGTGGAACCTCGGCGGGATTTCTTGGCTCGAAGGGAAAGAAATTTGCTGATGTTATCGGCCAGCGCCGGGCTGATACTGACAAGGCCTTGCAAAACTTCAAGGCTACCATGTCTAGGGTTGAGGGATTGTTTAAAACGCAAGAGTTCAAAATTCCCTATGCGCGTGCGGCGTCGGCTCTGGATAAGCTTGCCGGCAAACGCAAATCCGTCGATGGAATTTCAATCAGCGTAGGGCAGATGGCAGGATTTTACACGCCCTTGATCGGCAACTTGCTGGCCATGGTTGAAAGTGTGGGGGCGCTTGCTGAAAATGGGAAGGTCATTAACGCATTGACAGCTTATACGGCGCTTTTGCAGGGCAAGGAGCGGGCTGGTTTGGAACGGGCCATGGGGGCTGCCGGTTTTGGCGGCGGGCAGTTCAAACCGGCAATATTTCGCAAGTTTGTTCGTTTTGTCGCCATGCAGGATACGTATTTCAGCATTTTCAAACGCTATGCAAGCGAAGCGCAGATTGCCAGTTTTGACAAGGTGCTTTCTGGTTCGGTGCAAGGCGAAGTAACAGCCATGCGCAACCTGGCGGGAGAGGCGCCTTTTGGTGGTGATATTTCCAGGGTCAGCGGGGCAAAATGGTTTGCGGCCAGCACGCGGCGCATAGATGCTCTGAAAAAGGTTGAGGACAAGGTTGCTGGTGATATCGTTGTTCAGGTTCGCTCTATAGCTGTTGCTGCTGGGCAGGCATTCTGGGGCTTGGCATTCGCGCTGCTGGGTATGCTGGTGTTCACGGCCTATGTTTCTTTTGTTATTGCCCGTTCCATCTCGGCGCCCATCTTGCGGTTGACGCGGAATATGGGAGATCTGGCGCAAGGGGATACATCAGAAGCGCCGCAGGACCAGGAACGGCGCGATGAGATTGGCAAAATGGCGCGGGCGGTTGAGGTCTTCCGGGAAAACGCGATTCGGAACAAGAAGCTGGAGTGCGAGCGCGAAGAAATGGAATTGCGCGCCGAGCAGGAAAAATGCTCCATGATGATGAAGCTGGCGGATGATTTCAGCGAAAGTGTCGGCAGGGTGATTGAAAGCGTAACCACTGCTTCAGCCGAGCTTAAGGTAACGGCCCAGTCCATGGCCGGTATTGCCGAGGAAACGAGTGTCCAGTCTACGGCGGTTTCTGCTGCTTCTGAAGAGGCCTCCACCAATGTGCAAACGGTGGCGGCGGCATCGGAGGAAATGTCATCGTCGATTTTCGAGATCAACCAGCAGGTAATGCAGGCTTCAGAGGCCGCCAGGCAGGCGGTGAGTGATGTGGGCAAGACGGGGGCCCAGATCGAAACCCTGGCGAGCACGGCGGACAAGATCGGCGAGGTCATCAAGATGATTTCCGATATTGCCGACCAGACCAACCTGCTGGCGCTTAATGCGACGATTGAATCGGCCCGGGCTGGTGATGCAGGCAAGGGATTTGCCGTTGTCGCCAATGAAGTCAAGGCGCTGGCCAGCCAGACGGGACGGGCCACGGAAGAGATTGTCGCTCAGGTGAACGAGATCCAGAATGCTACCCGCCAGGCGGTTGTCTCCATGTCGGATATTGGCGAGGTGATCCGCAAAGTGGATGAAATCTCGTCCGCGATAGCCTCGGTAATGGAAGAACAGGGAGCGGCAACCCAGGAAATTGCCCGTAATGTTCAAGAAGCCGCTTCAGGTACGGATGAGGTTGCAAAGAGTATTGTCGGCGTTAATCAGGCCTCGCACAGAGCCGGGGAGGCCTCAGGGCAGGTCATGGAAGCGGCTGGCGAACTTGCCCGGCAATCAGAGGTTATGAAAACCGTTGTGGATGAGTTCCTGGTGCATTTGCGCCAGGGTCCGGGAGATCGCCGCAGTGGGCGGGATAACGGTTACGCGGGGCCAGAGCGGCGTTCGGGCCGCCGCAAGGGCAGCGCCAAGGACAGAAGAGCGGCGGCCTGATTGACCGGAAAGAGATGTGTCATGATGCATCTTTTCCCCGGGCTCTTTCGCGCAGTTTGAATTTCTGGAGCTTGCCGGTCGAGGTTCGGGGCAGGGGCGTGAAGATGATGTGACGTGGAACCTTGAAATGGGCCATGTGATCGCGGCACCATTGGATCAGGTCTTCGGCAGCGGGGGGCTGAATGTCCGGTTCAAGCTCGATAAAGGCGCAAGGGGTCTCGCCCCATTTGTCGTCGGGTTTGGCCACCACGGCGGCAGCAGCCACGGCTTCATGCTTGTAAAGGATGTTCTCGATCTCGATGGACGAGATGTTTTCACCGCCTGAAATGATGATGTCTTTCGAGCGGTCTTTCAACTCGATATAACCATCCTCATGGCAGACCCCGAGATCGCCGGAGTGGAACCAGCCGCCGTCCAGCGCGTCCCGGGTTGCCGGTTCGTTTTTCAGATAGCCTTTCATGACGATATTGCCGCGGAACATGACTTCGCCAAGACTTTCGCCGTCCCTGGGCATTTCGCGCAGGGTTTGCGGATCGCGCACGCTCAGGCCCTCAAGGGCCGCATAGCAGACGCCCTGGCGGGCTTTCTTGCGGGCTTGTTGCTGGGCATCCAGGGTATTCCAGTCTTCATGCCATTCATTGACCACGGCGGGGCCATAGGTTTCGGTGAGGCCATAGAGATGGGTGACGCCGAAACCGGCCTTGGCCATGGCAGCCAGCACGGATTCAGGCGGCGGGGCGGCGGCGGTGAAAAACTCGGGCCGCGTTTCAAGGGGGCGCTTTTGGCTTTCGGGCGTGTTCAGGATGGTGCTCATGACAATGGGCGCTCCGCAAAGATGGGTGACGCGATGATCGGCCAGCGCGTCCCAGATGGCCTTGCCGCGCACTTGCCGCAAGCAGACATGGGTTCCGGCCACGACCGAGAGCGACCAGGGAAAACACCAGCCATTGCAATGAAACATCGGCAGGGTCCACAGATAAACGGGGTGCCGGAGCATCCCGGCGGCCAGCACATTGGCATAACCCATTAAATGCGCGCCGCGATGATGGTAAACCACGCCCTTGGGATCGCCGGTGGTGCCCGAGGTGTAATTGAGCGAGATGGCGTCCCATTCATCATCCGGCATCATCCATGCAAAGTCAGGATTTCCCGTATCCAAAAATGCTTCATAGTCAACAGCGCCGGGCAGGTGGTTTTCAAATCCGGCGCCGGGATCCTCGTAAATGACCAGCACAGGATCGACATTCGCCAGATCAAGGGCCTGCTTTATGGATTTCGAGAATTCTAGATCGGTAATGAGGAGTTTTGTCTCGGCGTGATCGAGCATGTAGGCGATGACTGGCGCATCGAGCCTTGTATTCATCGCGTGCAGCACCGCGCCGCACATGGGGACGCCGTGATGGGCTTCGAGCATGGGCGGCGTGTTGGCGAGCATCACGCTCACGGTGTCATCCTTGCCGATGCCCCGTTTTGCCAGCGCCGAGGCCAGCGCCCGGCTGCGGGCGTGGAATTGCGCATAGGTCATGCGCTGGTCCCCATGGATAATGGCGCATTGCTCGGGAAAAATGGCGGCGGCGCGTTGCAGGGACGTGAGCGGTGTCAGTGGCTGGTAATTGGCCGGTGTTTTGTCCAGCCCGGTTGAATAGATAGAAATTGCTCCCTCCCTCGCTTATTGTGTTGCATGAGCTTAGCCGATAGTCGGCTTGCGAAAAAGTATGCCGCGTTTAAAAAATACAGGCAGGCACCGGATTTGGGGAGGTTTTGACAATGAGCCGTTATGCGGAAGTTTACAAGGGCTGGCAGGCGGACCCGGAAGGGTTCTGGGGCGAGGCTGCAAAAGAGATTGACTGGTACAAACCCTGGGACAAGGTTTTTGATGAAAATGCCGGGGTTTACGGGCGCTGGTTCACCGGGGCGCAGTGCAACACGGCCTATAATTGCCTTGACCGGCATGTGGCGGGTGGGCGTGCAGACCAGTTGGCGCTGATCTATGACAGCCCGGTCACGGATCAGGTCAAGACCTACTCTTACGCGGAACTGACCGAGGAGGTGGCAATTTTTGCCGCTGTTTTGCAAGATCTTGGCGTTGTCAGGGGCGACCGGGTGATTGTCTATCTGCCGATGATCCCGGAGGCCGCGATCGCCATGCTGGCTTGTGCCCGGATCGGGGCGGTGCATTCGGTGGTATTCGGCGGGTTTGCCGCCAATGAGCTGGCCACGCGCATAGATGATGCCCAGCCGAAGGTGATCGTGTCGGCGTCATGCGGGATCGAGCCGGGGCGGGTTGTCAAGTACAAGCCCCTGCTGGATGAGGCGATCAGCCTTGCTGCCGCCAAACCGGCCAATTGCGTGATTTACCAGCGTCCCATGGAAGAGGCGGGCATGGTTGAAGGGCGCGATGTCGACTGGAGCGAGGCGGTCGAGGCGATGCGCAAGACCGGCCAGCGGGCCGATTGTGCGGTTCTTGAGGCCACGGACCCGCTTTATATCCTTTATACATCTGGTACAACAGGTGAGCCCAAGGGGGTGGTGAGGGACAATGGCGGCCATATGGTGGCGCTCAAATGGACCATGAAGGCGATTTATGACACCGAGCCGGGGCAGGTTTACTGGGCGGCTTCGGATGTAGGCTGGGTGGTTGGCCACTCCTATATCGTTTATGCGCCGCTCCTGCAGGGCTGCACCACTATCTTGTATGAAGGCAAGCCCGTGGGAACACCCGATGCCGGTGCGTTCTGGCGGGTGATTGCCGATCACAAGGTGGAAACCCTGTTCACCGCGCCCACCGCATTCCGGGCAATCAAGAAGGAAGACCCGGAAGGCAGGCTTATGGGAGATTATGATCTATCGCATTTCCGCACGCTCTACCTGGCGGGCGAACGGGCTGATCCTGATACCTTGCAATGGGCCGAGGACAAGCTGGGCGTGCCGGTGATCGATCATTGGTGGCAAACCGAAACCGCTTGGGCGATTGCCGCCAACCCGGTGGGGCTGGGGATATTGCCGGTGGTGCATGGATCGCCCACGGTCGCGATGCCCGGATATGATATCCATGTTCTTGATGATGCCGGTCATGATGTGCCCACGGGGACAACCGGGGCGATCGTGATAAAACTGCCCTTGCCGCCGGGCTGTCTGCCGACACTCTGGCAGAAGGATGAACGCTTCAGGGAGAGCTATCTGAGTGAATTTCCGGGGTATTACGAGACATCGGATGCAGGCTTTCTCGACAAGAACGGCTATATTTACGTGATGTCGCGCACCGATGATATTATCAACGTGGCCGGGCACCGTCTTTCCACCGGGGGCATGGAAGAGGTTCTGGCGGCGCATCCGGATGTGGCGGAATGCGCGGTGATCGGGATTGCCGACAAGCTCAAGGGGCAGTTGCCGGTGGGCTTGCTGGTGCTCAATGCCGGGGTTGAACGGGATCCGGCGGAGATTGAAAAAGAAGCGGTCTTGCTGGTGCGTGAGAAGATCGGCCCGGTGGCGGCGTTCAAGATAGCCTTTGTTATCAAGCGTTTGCCAAAGACCCGCTCGGGCAAGGTGTTGCGCGGTACCATGCGCAAGATCGCCGATGGTGAGGAATGGAAGCTTCCTGCGACCATTGATGATCCGGTTATCCTTGATGAAATCACGGATGTGTTGAAAATTCGCGGAATTATCGGGTAAACTGGTGAGTGGTACTGTTCCTTGCCCGGCGTGATTTCGGGCAAGCGGGACCACCGGGCGCAGAATGGATGGTTCATTCCGCAATCAGGTTTTGAGGGGTGAGGTCATGCCATTATCGGGAAAAGTTGCGATTGTCAGCGGGGCGGCGCATGGGATCGGGCTTGCCTGCGCGCGCCGCCTGGCGGAGGATGGCGCAAGGGTCGTGCTTGGCGATATTGATGAAAAGCAGGGGGCAAGAGCTGCCGAAGAGCTGCGTGATGCCGGGTTTGAAGCGTTGTTCACCGCTTGTGACGTAACCGAGCGGCTTGCCGTGCAGAACATGATTAAGCATACGGTTTCAAGTTATGAGCGGGTTGATATTCTCATAAACAATGCCGGTGTTGTTCACGATGCCGATTTTCTTGATCTTGCGGAAGAGGATTTTGACCGGGTTCTGAAGGTCAACCTGAAGGGGTATTTTCTGTGCGGCCAGGCGGCGGCGCGGCAGATGGTCAAGCAGGTCGAAGCCGGTGATGCGCCGGGGGCGATCATCAACATGTCCTCGATCAATGCGGTGTTCGCCATTGGCAAACAGGTGCCCTATTCGGTGTCAAAGGGCGGGATCAACCAGCTCACCAAGGTCATGGCGCTGTCGCTGGCGCCTTACGGGATCCGGGTGAACGCCATCGGGCCGGGTTCCATCATGACCCGGATGCTGGCGCAGGTGAACGAGGATGAAGAGGCGAAAAATACCATTCTTTCGCGCACGCCCATGGGCCGTATCGGCAAGGCGGAAGAGGTGGCTTCAATAGCCGCTTTCCTGGCGTCTGAAGATGCCAGTTATGTTACCGGTCAGACGATTTATGCCGATGGTGGCCGGTTGGGGCTGAACTATACCGTTCCGGTCAAGGAATAGGGGGCGCGTTTACTCGCCGTCTTCTTTCATCTTGTCTTTCAGCTTGGAGAGGCCAGAGAATACGGACTCGGCATCATATTCCTTTTCGGCCTCTTTTTCCGCCGGTTTTTCGGAAAGATTGGCGAAGGTGGCGGCTTTCTCGGTGGTTTCCTTATGTGCCTGCACCTCTTCGGCGGTAATCAGCTCGGCCAGCGGGGCGCCCTTGGATGCCGGGTTTTGCTCGATGGTTGCCTCGGTGGGTAAAAGAGTGCCGGCCTTGATGGCCTCTTTTTCCTCGCGTTTGCGTTCGCGCTCCACGCGAATCGCGGCCTTTTTAATCACAGCATCAAGTTCGGTTTGCAGGCACAAGCCAAGGGTGACCGGATCTGCGGGCTGGATGGCGGCGGAGTTCCAGTGGGTGCGGTCGCGGATCGCGGCGATTGTCGGCTTGGTTGTGCCAACCAGCTTGATGATCTCTGAATCACGCAACTCCGGGTGATTGCGCAGCAGCCAGGCAATGGCGGCGGGGCGGTCCTGGCGGCGTGAAAGCGGCGTGTAGCGCGGCGCTCTCTTGCGCTTGATTTCCGGGATCTTGACCTTTGAGACCGCCATTTTCAACTGGTGGGTGGAATCGGCCTGGGCTTTTTCCAGCTCGGAGCGGGAAAGCTGGCCTGCTGCCACCGGGTCCATGCCCTTGATCCCCTGGGCGACGTCGCCATCGGCAATGCCCTTGACCTCAAGAACATGCAGGTTGCAGAATGTAGCGATCTGCTCGAATGTCAGCGCCGTGTTATCAACCAGCCAGACGGCTGTAGCCTTGGGCATGAGCGGTGTTCTTGACATTGGCTTTTACCTCCAGTCCCTTCGCCTATTTCACGAATGGTGACTCTTAAGATTCAAAAATGAAAGGGATGAGTATCTATATAAGGGCTAGGCTTCAGGAAGCAAATCATTTTACTCATCCGTCCCATCACTTTCGTTGATTTTGAGGATAATCTTGCCGATATGTTGGCCGGTTTCCATGTAACGGTGTGCTTCTGCCGCCCCGGTCATGGGGAATGAGCGGTCAATCAGCGGCTTGATCTGCCCGGTTTCAAGAAACGGCCAGATGAATTTTTCAAGCGAACTGGCGATAGCGCCCTTGTCGTCATCGGGCCGGGCGCGCAAGGTGGAGCCGGTAAGGGTCAGGCGTTTGAGAAGAAGGGGCATGAAATTGACTTTTGCCGTTGCACCGCCCATGAATCCGATCAGGGCAATCCGGCCCTCTATTGCGGCGGCTTGAAAATTGCGTTCAATATAATCGCCGCCCACCATGTCGAGAATAACGTCCGCTCCTTTTCCCCCGCTGTGCTTTTTGGTGAGACCGACAAAGTCGTCCTGAAGATAATTGATGGCATGAGATGCGCCCAGTTTCAGGCAGGCTTTGCATTTTTCTTTTGAACTTGCGCTCGCAATGACGTTTGCGCCCATGGCGCGGGCTATCTGGATGGCGGTTGTTCCGATGCCGCTTGCACCGCCATGCACCAGCAGGGTTTCGCCGCTCTTGAGCCGGGCACGGTCAAACAGGTTTGACCAGACGGTAAAGAAGGTTTCGGGCAGGGCGGCGGCCTGCTCAAGGCGCAAGCCTTTTGGCACGGGCAAGGTGCAACTTTCATGCGCCACGGCATATTGCGCATAGCCGCCACCGGTGAGCAATGCGCAAACCTCGTCACCAACCTTGAAGCGGCGGGTACTTGTTCCCAATGCAACCACTTTTCCGGCAACTTCAAGGCCAGGTTCTCTTGGCGCGCCTTTGGGCGGCGGGTAAAGGCCCCGGCGTTGCAGGATATCCGGGCGGTTTACGCCAGCGGCTGAAACTTCAATCAGGATTTCCCTCTCACCTGGCCGGGGGCGGGGAAGCTCGATGGTTTCAAGAACGTCCGGGCCACCCGGGCGGGTAATGGAGATGGCTTTCATTCTGGCTGGCAGGGGCATGATGCGGGGTCCCGAATTAAGACAGATATGACCGGAATTGACACTTTTTTACTTGCAGGTCCAGTGCATTTCAGGACAAACTTGCGTGAAACAGGAGGGTATTTTTTATGGATGAAGATGAATTCTTGCGTAAATCCAGCGCCACGATTGTTCCTGGTGAGGATGTCTCAAATCTTTCTGTCGCTGAGCTCGAGATGCGAATCCAGGTTTTAAAAGAGGAAATCGAACGCCTTGAAGACGTGATAAAAAGTAAAAACGAATCGCGCAATGTGGCTGATTCGATTTTCAAATTATAAACATTCAATTTTACGTATTTACCATGTAGTTACACAACTTGCTGAATATTAAGGAATTTATTTTCCCGTTAATATAATTGGTAGCAAAATGCACCATTCATGAAGGTGCTGTTAATCCTTTATTAAGCCTTTCTTGGCATAAAGGTAAATGCGTAATCCAGTTATCTGGATCTGGAGTGGTTCCTGTCCACTCTGTTTGACGCCTCCCTGTTAGACTTCAGAGCCGCGCCATGACGCGGCTCTTTTTTGCCTTGCTTTATCCGGTGCTTCTTCTCAACTGCCGGGCTGGCGCGGAAATTGCTCATCCAAAACTATTAAGAACCCGGTCACGGAGTTCTGGTAACCTTTGGCTCCCCGCTCAAGCGGTGAGCGTGATTTGAGGATTGGTGGTCATGGGCGATATCGTATCTTTTGGTGAAACCCAGTCGGAGAGAACAGTGGATTTTTACGAAAAATTTGCCTCTTCGGCCCTGTTTGCCGCGCTGTTTCGCGAGGGAATGGACCTGGTCAAGGAAACGGCGGCATATCTTGATGGGGATGGGCGCGAGCAATCGGCAAGGCTTGATCGTGACGGCGCTCTTGTATATGCGCGTGAGAGCATGCAGCTTACCACCCGGCTTATGCAGATGGCTTCCTGGCTGCTTCTTCACCGGGCGGTTGGTGAAGGGGAAATCACCTCAGAGGAATCACGCTCCAAGGCCAATATTGTTCCGATTTCAGAAATTGATGTGAAGCTGAACGAGGGGGCCGAGGTTTTACCTCCCTCGCTTTGTGACCTGATCCTCAGGGCTGCGGGGCTGCAACAGCGCATTGCCCGGCTTGATGCGGCCTTGCTGGAAAAGGCCGGTGAAGGTTTCAAGGCCTCCGACCCGCTGAATGCACAACTGGAGCGTATCCAGTCGGCCTTCAAGAAAGATCTGTAAGCCTGCCTGTTAAAGTGCATGAAAAAACCCGGCGCCTTTTTCAGGTTCCGGGTTTTGCTGTTGAATGCGTCAAGCCGGTTTTGTTTCAATCAAAACCGGAAGCGTTCTAGAGCATCGGACGTTCAAGTGATTCCACTTGAACGCAGGTTGATCTAGCTGAGAAAGCCCTCGTATTTTTTCTTGAAGCGGCTCAGGCGACCACCGCGGTCAATCAGATGCTGGCCGCCGCCGGTCCAGGCCGGGTGGGTCTTGGGATCAATGTCCAGTGGCAGGGTGTCGCCTTCCGACCCATAGGTTGAACGGGTTTCAAAGGTTGAGCCGTCCGTCATCACCACGGTGATGGTGTGATAGTCCGGGTGGATATCTTTTTTCATGTCAGATGCCTTGGGTAAGTAAAGCCGTGATTTGCACCATAGCGGAAAACTACGCCCGGTACAGTAAATTCCAGTTGGGCCATATAGCGCAGTCTGTTTCAACAAACAAGCGTTTTTAGTGACAGGCGCGATAATTAGGCAAGCCCGCCCTGTCAAATCAGGGGCAAGATGCTCTGGTGATTTTGTTGCTGTCTTTGTCCATGGTTGCTATATGAACAACGACCACGGGCCTTGTTAACAAGAGCACCATCATTAAATACAGGTAAGGGGATAGTTTTGGCCGAAACTGCCAGGGGTTCCATCGGCGCGGAAAACGCCTTTGATGAAGATGCCATGCGCCGCAAAAAAGGGCGCAGCATGAAGCCGCTCATGCAATTGCTGCCCCATGTTCTACGCTACAAGGGGATGATTGCCCTTGCAACCTTTTCCCTGGTGATGGCGGCCATGGCGACGCTGGCGGTGCCGATCGCGGTGCGGCGGATGATCGATCATGGATTTTCGGCGGAAAACAGCCAGTTCATCGACCAGTATTTCGGTGTCATGTTCGGGGTGGTCTTTGTTCTGGCGCTGGCCAGCGGCGGGCGGTTCTATTTTGTCAACTGGATTGGCGAGCGGGTGGTGGCGGATCTGCGCGAGCGGGTGTTCTCGCATGTCATTGGCCTGAGCCCTTCCTTTTATGAAAAAACCCGCACCGGGGAAATCCTGTCGCGGCTGACGGCTGACACCACGGCGATCAAGGCGGCGGTCGGGGCAAGCATGTCGATCGCACTGCGCAACCTGGTACTCAGCGTGGGGGCGATTATCATGATGGTTTATACCAGCGGCTATTTAAGCTCGCTGGTGTTGCTGGCCCTGCCGGTGATTGTTGTTCCGATCATTATCTTTGGCCGCATGGTGCGCAAGCTCTCGCGGCGCGCCCAGGATACCCTTGCCGATACCGGGGCGTTCGCGGGGGAGTATTTTGAAGGCATCCGCACGGTTCAGGCCTATACGCAAGAAGCGCGCGGACGCTCGCGTTTTGCCCAAGCGGTGGAGACGGCATTCGCGGCGGCCCAGGCGCGCATGAAAATGCGGGCGATTATGACGGTTCTGGTGATCTTTTTGATTTTTTCCTCCATTGTCGGCGTGTTGTGGATTGGCGCCCAGGAGGTTCTGGCGGGCAATCTTTCCGGCGGGTCGCTGGGGCAGTTCGTGCTCTATGCGGCCTTTGCCGCCGGGGCCCTGGGCGAGTTTTCGCAGGTCTGGGGCGAGGTGCAACTTGCCGCCGGGGCGGCTGAGCGGTTGACCGAGTTGCTGAATGTCGAGCCTGAAATCGCGCCGCCGGAAAATCCCAAGCTGCTGCCCAAGCCGGTCAAGGGGGCCTTGCGGTTTAACGAGGTAAGCTTTTCCTATCCCACGCGCGGCGAAGGACAGGCGCTTGAGGCGTTGGCGTTGTCGGTCCAGCCGGGCGAGCGGGTGGCGATCGTCGGGCCGTCGGGGGCGGGGAAATCCACCATCTTGAGCCTGTTGCTGCGGTATTACGATCCGCAAAGCGGCGAGATCACGCTTGATGACGTGAATATTCGCGATGTTTTGCCCGAAGATTTGCGGGGGCAGATTGCCATCGTGCATCAGGATCCATTTATCTTTGCGGCCACGGTTGCCGAAAATATCCGTTTCAGTCGTCCCTCGGCCAGTTCCGATGAAGTGGTGGCTGCGGCAAAGGCTGCCCTTGCAGATGATTTTATTTCCGCCATGCCGGATGGCTATGAGACAAGGCTGGGGGAGCGTGGGATTACCCTGTCGGGCGGGCAGCGCCAACGGATTGCAATCGCCCGGGCGATTTTGCGTGATACGCCTATTTTGCTGCTTGATGAAGCTACCAGCGCTCTTGATGCGCAAAGCGAAACATTGGTTCAACAGGCTCTTGAAGGGCTGATGAAGGACCGGACCTCGCTGGTGATCGCGCATCGTCTGGCAACGGTGAAACATGCCGATCGCATACTGGTTCTCGATCATGGAAAGATTGTCGCCAGCGGTACGCATGATGCGTTAATCAAGGAAGATGGCCTTTATGCTGAACTGGCCAAGCTGCAATTTGACAGCGAAAAACCAGAGGAGACATGAGGGGGTATTGTTGAGCCTTCATTCCCAAAACTGGATGCGGGTTTTGGATGGAATGAAGCACAGCCAGGGTATCTGGAAAAGTGGGAACCGGTTTTCCGATAAGAAGTGCGGTAAGAACAAAGAGTTAAAGCCTGGTTTTGATTCAGTCAAAGCCGTTTGCCATAGGTGGTAATAATATCTTGTTCACGGGAGGCGCACAAGGACAGCGGCCATATTGCCCAGGGCAATCGGGTGAACCTCAAGAAAGATACAAATTACATGAGTGAACCGAATAACCATCTGTTTAATCAGTATTTTTTATCCTAACAGCCAAACAAAACCGTCCTGCGGAGGCAGGAATCCAAAAAGGGATATCTATAAGCTCTGGACACCCGGCTTGGATCCCTGCCTCCGCAGGAATGACGTCCGAAACCACTGGAAAACGGGTATTTTTTCACCCGATTGCCCTGCCATATTGCCGTTTGACATCATCCTTACCTGTGTTTTGTTCAGGGGTTTGCCGGGTGGAACTGTTTTTGCGATTAAAACCGAACCATTAGGTTTTGGCAAAATGAATGTTTCACGGAGGCACAAATGGGCCAGTTTATGTCCCGTCGCGGGACGCTTTCCTTGTTGGGTGCGGGTATTGCG
>CAZHLV010000134.1:0-5100 GCA_964533415.1 uncultured Hyphomicrobiales bacterium | reverse complement strand
CATGCCGTTGCCAAAAACATCACCCGACATATCCCCGACCCCGATCACGCTGAAAGCCGTGCTCTGGATATCCACGTCCATTTCCCGGAAATGCCGCTTGACCGCCTCCCAGGCGCCGCGCGCGGTAATGCCCATTTTCTTGTGGTCATAACCAACCGAGCCGCCCGAGGCAAAGGCATCACCAAGCCAGAAATGATGACGGATCGAGATTTCATTGGCTATATCGGAAAACGTTGCCGTTCCCTTGTCCGCCGCCACCACAAGGTAGGGATCATCCCCGTCATACCGCAAGATACCCGCCGGCGGGATTACCGTATCCCCATCAAGGTTATCCGTAATACGCAGCAACTCGGAAATCAGGATCTTGTAACAGGCGGTACCCTCGGCCAGGAATTCCTCGCGGGTTGCCCCTGGCAGAATCTTCCGGGGCACAAAGCCCCCCTTGGAACCGACCGGAACGATAACCGCGTTCTTGACCCGCTGGGCTTTCATCAGGCCCAAAATTTCAGTGCGGAAATCTTCTGGCCGGTCCGACCACCTGATACCACCGCGCGCAATGGCCCCGCCACGCAGATGCACCCCCTGCACCCGCGGCGAACACACGAATATCTCCGCGAAGGGCCGGGGCTTTGGCAGTTGCTCCAGCATCGAGCTCTTGATCTTGAACGAAATCGCCGGCAGCGCCTCACCTTGTTTGGTGCGCATATAGGCATTGGTGCGCAAGAAGGCATGGACAAGATCAAGATAAAGCCGCAAAACCCGGTCTTCATCGAGAGAATCCACCCTCTCAAGCGCCGCTACGTAGCGCGCCGTCTGTTCCTTGAAAACCTGCTCGCGATCTTTGCCCTTCCCACTCCATTCAGGGTCAAAACGGGTACGGAACATTTCAATGAACAAGGCGGCAAGATGCGAGTGCTGGCATAAAACCCGCGCCATATAGGTCCGGCTATGGGCAACGCCGGCCTGCCGGAGATAATGGGTGCAGGCCCGCAAGATCGCGATCTTGCGCCAGTCCAGAGCAATCAGCGCAGTCAGGGCATTATGCGCATCATCTTCCGCTTTTCCGGTCCATACCGCCAAAAAGGCATCTTCGACAAGACCGTTCAGAATATCCTTGCGGACCGCTGATCCATTGGCCGTTTCAATAGAAATCGAGTGGTACCAGATCGTCTCGCCACCATCACCATTATTGCGCTCGATCGGATAGGTGCGCTCGGCAATCGAGCGAAACCCCATATTCTCTAAAATGGGCAAACGGTCACTCAGGGCGATTGGCGCGCCCATATGGAACATCTTCAGCCGCAGGCCATTTTCGCCATATTCTTCCCGGTGGTAAAAATCAATAACCAGATTGGTTTCATCCACCAGCCCTTCCATGAGACGAATGTCATAAAGCGCATCTTCAATCTCGAAAGTATTCTGATAGGCCTTGGAAAACCCTCCCTTGTAGCGGGCCGTGCTGACCGGATGCTTCATTTGAGACATGCGGGAGAACAGGTTATCCTCCCAGCTTCGCGCCGCCTGGGCGATCCGGGCTTCGATCTCTGACTTGTCGGGAGACGGCGTCACCCCGCTATAGCGGCCGATAATGAAATGCACCCGGGCCAGCGGCCCCTCGGGAAAGGCCGGGTAAAATGCCGAGACCGTCCCGTCATAGGCTTCACATAAAATCTTGCCGATCTTGATTCGCAACGCCGTGTCATAAGCATCCTTGAGCACAAAAATCAAAACCGAGACAAAGCGGTCAAACTTGTCCCGGCGGATAAAGATCCGGGTGCGTGGACGCTCGTAAAGCTGCAAGATGCCGATAACGAACTCGTAGAGCTTGTCCACCTCGATCTGGAACAGTTCATCACGCGGGTAAGAATTCAGGACATTCATGATCGCCCGGCCCGAATGGCTGCTGCGTGAATGCCCCGAGCGGCGCATAATCAGCGCTGCCTTGCGGCGCAAAAACGGGATGCTGCTTATGGAGCGGGTATAGGCGCTGGCGGTAAACAGCCCGACAATGCGCAGTTCGCCGGTGAGCGTGCCTTTATCGTCAAACTGCTTGATTCCGATATAATCCATATGGACATTCCGGTGCACCGTGGCGCGCACATTGGCCTTGGTAATAATCAGCGGCGCGGGCTGGAGCAAAAAGTCGCGCACTTCTGGCGTCAGGACCACCAGTTCATGGCCCCGGCGCAAGACCTTGACATCGCGGTTGCGCAACGTGCCAAGACCTGAACCCTCGACCTCCTCAAGACCGCTGGTCTGGCCATCATCCTTGAAGGTAAATTCACGCACCCCGAGAAACAGGAAATTGTCATCCCCGAGCCATTGCAAAAACTGGATCGTCTCGGCCAGTTCATCAACCGGAACCGGCGGCGGGCAAGACTGGTAATTGGCAATGGTGCGATTGAGCCGCTCCTGCATCAGTGGCCAGTCCAGCACAACCGTTCGCACATCGCGCAATACATCGCCTAGCTTGGCGACCAGAGCATCGTGATCTGCTTCTTGTGAAATCCGGCGCACATGAATGTGAATCAGGCTTTCTTTCGAGCTCGCATCACTTTGCTCGTCAAGAAGGTGTTCCCGCTCGCCCCTGGCATTGCGTTCAACGTCAAATATCGGGTGAAGAACCAGATGAACCTCATAGCCGCTATCGGCAATCTGCCCCATGACCGAATCCACCAGAAACGGCATGTCATCACTGCAAATCTCGATTGCCGAAACATTCTCAAGATGAGAAAGCTCAGGTTCGAATATCCGGATCTTGGCATGTCCATGGATACGTGACTTGGTAAACGCCCAGGCATCAAGAACCATTCGCAACAGGTCATCAACACCATATCCTGCCAGATCATCATAAATGGCTTCGGCAAAAAAGTTTCGGATAAACACCAGTTGATCGGGACCCTTGATCCCCTGTGCCCGGGCCGCCTTGAGAATGGCCTTGATGGTTTTCTTGAGTTTCCTGTGTTTTTCAACCGGCATGGATTGTGCCTTTCCCGTGATTTTACCGGATATAACAATTTGACATTGACCCCGCTTCCTCGCCTTGACAAGCTAAAAAGCAAGAGCGCCTTGTTTTTTTATCAAGGCGTAAAACACCAAAGACGCAACCGGCTGAAAACCGTTCTGGAGCAGATCCAAATCGCGAATCAGACCCCTTGAGCACCATGTTCATGAATCACGTTTTACCCATATTCCGCAAAACCTGGCGCATCCTGTTCGATGCCGCCCGGCGCCTGATCGAAGATGACGGGCTGGCCCTGGCCGGGAATATTGCCTTTTGCATGATCCTGGCCCTGTTCCCGTTCCTGATCCTTCTCACCGCTCTGGCTGGCTTCCTTGGCAATCCGCAACTGGCCGAAACCGTGGTAAATTACCTGCTTTCCGTGGCCCCGCACGAAATTGCCGGTCCACTGGTTCCCGAGATTCACCGCCTGCTCACCGTACCGCGAACAGACCTGCTCACCCTGGGTATTTTATTGACCCTGTGGACAGCCTCAGGCGCTGTCGAAAGCGTACGCGTGGGTCTGAACCGCGCCTATGAATTTAACGAGCGCCGTTCCTACTGGTTCCGGTTGGCTGAAAATATCGTGTTTGTAATCGGTGGCGCAATTGTCTTGCTGGTGCTTGCTGCAACCATTGTTCTTGGACCGGTGCTCTGGAACAAGATCATCTATTTTATACCAGCCATGAAAACCTTTACCCCGGCTTTTCATTTCCTGCGCTACCCGGTTTCGCTCTCCCTGCTCGCCGGCGCACTGATACTCGGGCACCTGTTTTTGCCCGTTTACCGCCATGATCTGCGCGAGCTATGGCCGGGCATTCTCCTGACCATGATCCTGTGGCTGGCCGGAGCCATAGGCTATTCGCAATATCTTTCGCATTTCAGCACCTTGTCGAGCATGTATGCCGGACTGACCGGGTTTATTATCGCCCTGACCTTTTTATATCTTTCCGCTGCCCTGCTGATCTGGGGCGGTGAGCTTAACCAGATCCTGATTGCCCGCAAACAAGCAGCACAGCAAGTGCGCGAATATTACCGCGCATGACCGCCCTTGCGCAAAAACAAGAAACAAAACAGGGCAAAGCCAAGGGAATAAAACACATTATACCCCGCCGGGGAAAGCCCCAGAATGCGAAATGGCGGCTCATCGCAAGGCACGATTCGCACCTTGCCCAACTGGGACATCAAGTCCCCCACATTGGCAGAAAATCCACCCCCCTTTGCACAGGCGCCCGGACCGGGCCAGAATTTCCATTCCACGCCGGAATGATAAATGGCAATCCCCGCCCCCACCAGCATCAGCACGCCAACCACGGCCATGAGCAATCGTGCCAGATTCTCCATCTCAAGCCGGCTCAGAACATGCATGGACAATCCCAGGCCAATGGCCAGGTAATATGGCCAGCGTTGCTTGAGACAAAGCTGACAGGGCGAAAACCCCAAACCATATTGCGTAAACCACGCAATTCCCAGGGCCAGCAGGGAGGCCAGGACAATCAACAAGGAAACGCGGGCAAGAGAAAACCGGGACATGGAATCTTCCATTTACAGCAAGAATTTGACGGCCAGAAAACCACCGAACAGTAAAACAACAAAAAGCGTGGCGGCAAGACCAAATCGCTTCTCGATGAAATCCCGAACCTGGGGACCAAGCCAGTAGAGCAGGGCCGTCACGGCAAAAAACCGCAAGCCGCGCGCGGCAATACTGGAAAGGATAAAAACCCCCAGATTCAGCCCGGCCGCGCCGCTGGCAATGGTTATCAGCTTGTAGGGCAAGGGGGTAAGCCCGAATGCAAACACAATCCAGGCTCCGTATTCATGATATTGAGCGGTAAAGCGGGCAAATTGCTCTTCAAGGCCATAAAGGCCCAGGATCATCTGGCCAATGCCGGCCATCAGGAAAAACCCGATAGCATAGCCCAGCATCCCCCCCAGAACCGAGGCGCTCATGGCAATCGCCGCCAAAGCCCAGGCCCGGGCCCGTTGGGCCAACACCATGGGAATAAGCATGATATCGGGCGGAATGGGAAAAACCGAGCTTTCCACGAACGAAACCCCGGCCAGCGCCCAGCGCGCATGCCGGTGCCCGGCCAGTTCCA
>CAZHLV010000133.1:0-2642 GCA_964533415.1 uncultured Hyphomicrobiales bacterium | reverse complement strand
TCTCGTGAGCGACATGTACCTGGGCCGTGAGCACATTGAGAAGATTATTCGAAAAACGGTTAAACGACCTTTGCACGATCACCTGTTTTCCAGCGCTGACATGGTGATCTCCAAGCGAAGCGGCAAGATATTTCCGGCTTTAGAAAAAAAACTGGATATGGGAAGTTCCGAGTTTTTGCACCTTGGCGATGCGTGGGTCGGGGATGTCCAGCGCCCACGCATGGCTGGCTGGAACGCCCTTTTCTTTCCCGTTTCAGACAAGGAAAAAATAAATCGCCAGACAGCCCTGGCGGAATTCGTGAGCGCCATGGATGGCAAAGGCATAGAGACCCGTTCATGGGCGAAACTGTAGAATCAAATGAGCACAATTCGTAAATCACAATCTGGTTCCGATCAAAATACGGATCTTGTATCCATGCGATATGATTTCGGCTATTCGCTGATGGGGCCGGCCATTGCCGAGTATCTGATGAAATTGCACGGCGTCATTACATTTTTTGACGAAGTGCGGGGAGCCCGGATTCTATTTGTTTCACGGGCCGGTATCCGCATTCGGCGCGCCCTTGAAACCTATCTGGATGCCATTGGAGAAAAGCCGCCGGCAACGGCCGTCAATTTCTGGATATCGCGCCTGATGGTGGCCAAGGGAACCTGGAAAAGGCAGCGCGGTAACGCGATCGCCACACTTTCGGCTGAATTTCATCATGCACCAATTCGCGATCTTGTTCAGGCCATGTACAGGCATGATGGTTTGCCGGAAGATTTCCCGATCAGGCACAAGTCGCTTGATAAGCCTGGCAGTGAACTGACGGCCTTTTTCGAACAAGGGGAGGCTGCCGCGGCTGCCTTGTCATCCTATCTTGATGGGCAAAGTGAGCTGTTTGAAGACTATCTTGAGGCCCGCCTTGGAAACAGGCAGAGCGCACTTCTAGTTGATACCGGCTGGGCTGGCTCGGCGCAACGCTTGCTTGCCGACGCCTTTCCCGAGGTTAAGTGGTGGGGCGCTTATTTTGGCCGTTATGGTTTTGAGCACTCCAACCGGAAATACTGGCGAAACATGATCGGGCTCGCCTTTGAGCAGGACGACTACCAGTTTGACAAGCCCGAAACCTGCACGATTCTTCATCGTCACATGATTGAGGATCTGTTCGAGCCTTCAGGAGACAGTATCGAGAGGCTAATCAGCACGCAAGAGGGCAAGATCATTGCCCCGGAAGCAAAAGCCATTCTCGCCGATGATCCTGACCGGGAAACTGATCCGATTTTCAGCGGCGTTCTGGATTATCTCTCCGAACTGCCTGATGGCAACACGCCCGCCGCCCTTCATAAAAAGGCCCGCAAGGCCTGGTTTGAAATATCGCGCATCATTACTCTGCCAACGCGCGAGGAAACCGGGATTTTCTCTGATATTTCGCGTTCAGCCGATTTTGGCAAGACTCTCAAGGTGCCGCTGCTTTTACCATCTGAAAAACGCCACGACAATGATACACCGGCGCAGCGTATCAAGGCCGCCTTGTGGCCGCCGGGTCAAGCCGCCATAGAATACCCCAAGGAATTGGCTGACCCCCTGCAGCGCAAACTTGCCGGGCTTGCCCGGTTTGATTTCAAGCAGTCTGGCAAAAAAACGCTCCAGGGCGTTAAGCGGCGCCACCGTCCGGCGGTTGCCATTATCACCCGGACTCTGGACCGCCCCATGTTTCTGCGCCGCGCGCTGGAAAGTGTCGCCAGGCAGACTTATGAAGATTATGTTCATGTTGTGGTCAATGATGGCGGCGATATTGAACTTGCAAAAAAGACCATCAAGGAAGTCGACTGCGCTCATCACAAGGTTGTTCTTGTTGATAATGTCGTCAACAGGGGCATGGAGGCCGCCTCCAATATTGCCATTCGCGCGGTTGATAGCGAGTATGTAATCATCCATGATGATGATGATACATGGGAGCCCGATTTCCTTAAAAAGACCGTGGCTTTTCTCGAAGGCCCCAAGCGGCGCAATTATGCTGGCGTGATTACCCAGTCCACTTATGTCTCGGAAGAGGTAACGCCCACGGGGATTATCATTCATGGCCGAGCGCCCTATCAGGGCTGGGTGGAAAATGTCCATATCATGGAAATGGCCATCCAGAACTTCTTTCCCCCCATCGCCTTTTTGTTCCGCCGCGATATCTACGATAAGATTGGCGGCTTTAACGAGGATTACCCGGTGCTTGGGGATTGGGATTTCAACCTGCGTTTCTTGATGGAGAGCAATATTGGCATGGTGCATGAGCCGCTCGCCAATTACCATCACCGGGACAAGGGCGACACCTTCCTGTTCGGCAATTCGGTAATCGCCGGGCGTGACAAGCATCTGGAATATTCCGCCGTGGTGCGCAACCAGTTCGCCCGCAACATGCTTCACGCCGATCATTCGGCCATGTCGGTTCTGGTCGGCATGGGGATGCACATAGACGCCATCCGCTCGACCACCCGTCAGCTTCAGCACGCTACGAGCGAACACCATACGGCCATTGACAATATTGCCCAGCAGACTCTGGCCGTGAGCGCCTCAAAGGCGCGCGCCAACGGCGCTTTTGACAGCGATGATTACTGGGTGGCCATGAGCAGGCTGGAAAGGGCGGTGGTGTCCCAGGATTATGTGG
>CAZHLV010000132.1:0-3365 GCA_964533415.1 uncultured Hyphomicrobiales bacterium | reverse complement strand
ATGGGAAATTTCGTTGGCGGGGTTTTGAAATATGTTCGTCAAAACCCGGTGCCGAAACTCGTTGTCGCGGGCGGGTTCGGCAAGATCTGCAAGCTGGCGCAGGGCGAGATGGATTTGCATTCCGGGCGTTGCCGGGTAGATCATGAATATCTCGCCCGGCTGCTGGAGGCTCTTGGCGCGGATGCAAAAAGCGTGGCGCGGGCGCGGGCGGCCAATACGGCGCTTGAGGTTTTGCAAATTGCGCGAAAAGAGAGCCTTGATCTTGCCGCTGTGGTGGCTTCGCATGCTTGTGATGTGTGTCGTAACACACTCAAGGGGGCGGATATGGCGCTTGAGGTGGTTATCTGCGACCGCGAGGGGGCGGTTATTGGCCGCGCCCCTTGAACATGCGCTGATGGGTTTCATCATAAAGGGCGCTTTTGCGCTTTAATTGCCCTGAAAGCGCCGGGCCGATGAAGATCATGGCGGTGCGGGTGATGCGGGCCTTGCGGCAATCATCGGCTATGGTGGCCAGCGTGCCGCGCAGGATTTTTTCATCCGGGCGCGAGGCGTTATAGACCACCACCACGGGGCAATCGGGGCCATAGATGGGCGCAAGCCGTTCACTGATCTCGCGCAGGGCCCTGGCCGAGAGGTGAATGGCAAGAGTTGCGCCGGTTCTGGCGTAGGTTTCCAGAACCTCGCCTTCGGGCATGGGAGATGAGCGTTTCGAGGTGCGGGTCAGGACCACTGTCTGGGAAATGCCGGGCAGGGTGAGTTCGCGGCCAAGGGCGGCGGCGCAGGCGGCAAAGGACGGCACGCCGGGGATGATCCGGCAGGCAATGCCGCGCTCTTCCAGTGCGGCGATCTGCTCGCCGATGGCGCTGTAAATGGATGGATCGCCCGAATGTACCCGCGCCACATCCTGCTCCTTGCGGTTTGCTTCTTCCAGCAGGTCGATGATTTCCTCCAGCGACATGGGGGCGCTGCTGATGACCCGCGTGGTTTTCGGGGCATGGGCAACTACCGCCTCTGGGAGGATGGAGCCGGCGTAAAGGCAAAGCGGGCAAGAGGCGATGAGGTCGCGGGCCTTGATGGTCAAAAGATCCGGGTCGCCGGGACCCGCGCCAATAAAATAAACGGTCATTCAGATGCTTTCTTGGGGTTTGTTTACGGACCAGATGGTGACGGGGCGCGCCGGTTTCCAGCCCATGAAACGGCCCAACGGTTCGGCGCGGGCGGTTTCGATGCGGCTCATCTCGCCGCCATAGTTTTGCATGGCGGTAAAAAGGCGGCTTTCAGCTTCCAGAGTCACACCATTGGCGCAGAGTCGCCCGCCGGGTTTCAAGGCTGCCCAGCAGGTCTCCAGCAGGGATTTTTCGCTCAATCCGCCGCCGATGAAAATGGCATCGGGGGCGGGAAGATCGTCCAGGGCCCCGGGGGCTTTGGCGGTGACGATTTTGAGCTTGGGGACACCCAGGCTGGCGGCATTGATCGCAATGCGCTCGGCTCTTGCCGGTTCAGGTTCAACAGCGATGGCGCGGGCCCGGTGGGCGGCGCGCATCCATTCGATGGAAATGGAACCCGAGCCGGCGCCGATATCCCACAGCATTTCACCCGGATGCGGCGAAAGCCGGGCCAGGACGGCGGCGCGAATGTCGCGCCGGGTGATCTGCCCATCGGTTTGATAGGCGCTTTCGGGCAGGCCGGGGATCGTGGCGTGAATGGCCGCGCCGGGGTTTGCGATACACTCCATGGCCAGGGCGTTGAGGCGTGAAAACTCAGTGCCTGCCGGGAAGGTCTCGGGGGTGAAGTCGTGGCGGGCTTCCCCGGGGCCACCGATATTTTCAAACAAGGTGATCCTGCTGCTCCCAAAACCGCGCTGTTTCAGCAAGGCCATGGCCTTTGCCGGGGTGGTTTCATCGGCGGAGTAAAACACGATTTGTGCGCCGTCAAACAACGCCCGGTTCAACTGCTCCACCGGGCGGCCGCAGGCGGTGACAAGGACCGAATCGGGCTCGGACCAGCCCATGGCGGCGCAGATCAGCGCATAGGCGCTCAGATGGGTGAAGATGCGGATTTCCCCGCGCGGCACCAGCCGGGCAAGGCGTGCGCCGACGCCGTAAAACATCGGATCGCCCGAGGCCAGGACGCAGGTGCTCTTGCCCCTGCGCTCCAGAACCTTGTCCAGGTAGGACTTGATCGGTGAAGGCCAGCTCCGGGTGTTGCCGCGCTCCGGGATCATCGCCAGGTGCCGTTTGCCGCCGATTACCATATCGGCATCGAGCACGGCGGCCCTTGCCGGTTGGGAAAGCCCTTCCCAGCCGTCTTCGCCGATGCCGACAATGGTGAGCCAGGGGTCATGCGTCATGGAATTGGGCCTCCAGCCATTTGATAGCCTGCGCCGGGGTCTGGACGATTTTGCCTTCAGGCGGTCTTGGGCGCGCCACCATGATGACCGGGATGCCCAGCTTGCGGGCGCAGACGAGCTTTGAAGCGGCCGCCTCGCCGCCGCTGTTCTTGCTGACCACGCAGGCGATCCTGCGTGTTTTGAAAAACGCCATGTCGGTTTCAAGATCAAACGGGCCGCGGGCAAGGACAAGCTCAAGATGGGCAAAGCCGTCCCGATTGTCAGGTGCGTCAATCACGCGGGCCAGAAAGGTGATATCGCGGCGCGCGGCGAAGGGGGCGAGTTCGGTGCGCCCTATGGTGAGGAAGGTAGGGCTTGCGTCTTGTGCAATGGCGGCGGCGGCCTCGTCCATGTCGTTTACCATGATCCAGTTATCGCCTTTTTGCGGGGTCCATTGCGGACGCAGGATATGAATACAGGGGATGTTTGCCATTTGCGCCGCCTTTTGGGCGTTGGTTTTCATCGTGCTGGCAAAGGGGTGGGTTGCATCGATGAGGGCGGCGATATTCTCAGTGTGCATGAAATCGCGCAAACCTTCAGCACCGCCAAAACCGCCAACCCGCGAGGCGCCGGCAACCACCCGGCGGGTTTTGGTAACCCCGGCAAATGAAGTGAGCGGCTCAAAGCGTCTTGAACTGGCGAGCAATTGGGCAAGCCGGAAGCCTTCGGTAGAACCGCCGAGGATGAGAATGCGTGAGGTCATGGGTATTTTACACCAAAACGATATTCTTTGGCGTTCAGCTTTACTATAGTCCGGGCTTCAAGTCATGTTTCACTTGGTTACAGGATATTGTTCATGGGCGCACCGGGGCTGATTATTGCCGCACCAAGCACGGGATCGGGGAAAACGACCCTGACGCTGGGGATATTGCGGGCCTTTCAAAAACGCGGGTTGCGTGTAGTTTCGGCCAAGATTGGCCCGGATTATATCGACCCGCGGTTTCATGAGGCGGCGAGCGGGAGGCCTTGCGTCAAT
>CAZHLV010000131.1:0-14457 GCA_964533415.1 uncultured Hyphomicrobiales bacterium | reverse complement strand
AGGGCACCGAGATGGTGATGCCGGGTGACAACTGCAAGATCAATGTCGAGCTGATCGTGCCCGTTGCCATGGAAGAGCAGCTCCGCTTCGCCATCCGCGAAGGTGGCCGCACGGTGGGCGCCGGTGTCGTTGCAAGTATTATCGAGTAGGGATTGAACGGGCTGGCCGCAAGGACCAGCCCATTCATTTGAGGAAAAGACATGCAAAGCCAGAATATTCGTATTCGCCTTCGGGCATTCGATCATCGTTTGCTTGACGCATCTGCGAAAGAGATTGTGAATACGGCAAAACGGACGGGCGCACAGGTCCGCGGCCCGGTGCCGCTGCCGACACGTATTGAAAAATATACGGTTTTGCGCTCGCCGCATATTGATAAGAAAAGCCGTGAGCAGTTCGAAATGCGTACGCATAAGAGAATGCTGGATATTGTCGATCCGACACCGCAGACCGTCGATGCGCTGATGAAGCTCGATCTGGCTGCGGGTGTTGATGTTGAGATCAAACTGTAGAGGTTAAAATCATGCGCTCAGGCGTGGTTGCTCAGAAAGTGGGTATGACCCGGATCTTCCTGGAAAGTGGAGAGCATGTGCCGGTAACGGTGCTGAAGCTCGAAAACTGCCGGGTTCTGGCTCATATGACAGAAGAAAAGAACGGTTATTCCGCCCTCCAGATAGGAGCCGGGAAAGCCAAGGTGAAGAATGTATCGCGCGCCATGCGGGGTCATTTTGCGGTCGCCAAGGTCGAGCCGCAGCGCAAGCTCGCGGAATTCCGCGTCAGCACCGACAACATGATTGATGTTGGCGCCGAGATCCGCGCCGACCATTTCGTCGCTGGCCAGTATGTAGATGCGTGTGGCACCAGCCAGGGCAAGGGATTTGCCGGGGCCATGAAACGTCATAACTTTGGCGGTCTCAGGGCATCTCATGGTGTTTCGATCTCGCATCGCTCCCATGGCTCCACCGGTCAGTGCCAGGATCCTGGCAAAGTCTTCAAAGGCAAGAAGATGGCCGGTCACATGGGCGCCAGGCGCATCACTTCGCAGAATCTTGAAGTGGTGAGAACCGATGCTGAACGCGGCCTGATTATGGTCAAGGGCGCGGTTCCCGGTTCCAAGGGCGGATGGGTGCGCTTGAGTGATGCCATCAAGAAAACATTGCCCGATTCTGCGCCGGTGCCCGGCAGCTTCATCAAACCCGAAGCGGCAGCGCAATCTGACGAAAAGCCCGGGAAGGATGCGTAAATCATGAAGATCGATGTAACAACACTAGAGGCCAAGAAGGCCGGCGATATCGAGCTTTCCGATGCCGTTTTCGGGCTGGAGCCGCGCGAGGATATCATCCAGCGCATGGTTGTCTACCAGCTTGCCAAGAAACGCGCCGGCACCCAGTCGGTGAACAACCGGGCGCTGATTACCGGGACGCGCAAGAAAATCTATCGCCAGAAGGGCACCGGCGGTGCGCGTCACGGCGACAAGAAGGTTCCGCAGTTCCGTGGCGGCGGCAAGGCCTTTGGGCCGCAGCCGCGCAATCATGCCATCAAGCTGCCAAAAAAGGTGCGGGCCATGGCGCTGAAACATGCGCTTTCCGCCAAGCTCAGGGACGGGGCTTTGACAGTTTTGGAGAGTGCCTCTGTTGCAGAGCCCAGGACCAGGGCCTTGAAGGATGCATTTGGAAAAATGGGCCTGACTTCGGCCCTGATCGTGGACGGGGCCGAAATTGATGCCAATTTTGGCAAGGCGGCCAATAACATTGCAAATATTGATGTGCTTCCTGTTCAGGGCATCAATGTATATGACATTTTGCGCCGCGATACCCTGGTTTTAACCAGGGCCGCCGTGGAAGCTCTGGAGGCTCGTTTCAAATGAAAACCGCAGATCTTTACGATGTGATCCTCAGCCCCTCGATTACCGAAAAATCGACGGAAGCTTCCGAGTTCAACAAGGTGGTGTTCAACGTGGCCGGGTCCGCGACCAAGCCGCAGATCAAGGAAGCCGTCGAGCGTTTGTTCAGTGTGAAGGTGAAGGCCGTCAACACCCTGAACCGCAAGGGCAAGACAAAACGTTTCAAAGGCCGCCTTGGCCGGCAAAGCGATGTCAAAAAAGCAGTTGTGACCTTGGAAGAAGGTCACGGCATTGATGTGACAACAGGTCTATAGATGAGAGTGAGGCCGCTTGAAGACTAGCGGTTTGAAAAATTATGGCGTTGAAAACATTTAATCCGACCACTCCTGGGCAACGCGGGCTTGTTCTCGTTGACCGTTCAGGTCTGTGGAAGGGCAAACCGGTCAAGTCGCTCACCGAGGGCTTGAATAAAAAGGGTGGCCGCAACAATCATGGCCGCATTACCGCGCGCCGCCGTGGTGGCGGGCACAAGCGCACCTATCGTATCGTGGACTTCAAGCGCCGCAAGTTCGATGTTCCGGCAACTGTCGAGAGGATTGAATATGATCCGAACAGGACTGCCTATATTGCCCTTGTCAAATACGAAGATGGCGAACTTGCCTATATCCTGGCGCCGCAACGTCTGGGTGTTGGGGACCAGGTGATTTCCTCGGAAAAGTGCGATATCAAGCCGGGTAACGCCATGCCGCTTTCGGCCATGCCCATCGGCACCATTATCCACAATGTGGAAATGAAACCGGGCAAGGGCGGCCAGATTGCCCGTTCTGCGGGCACCTATGTGCAGCTTGTTGGCCGCGATGCCGGTTATGCGCTTTTGAGGCTGAATTCGGGAGAACAGCGCATGGTGCATGCCGCCTGCATGGCCACGGTAGGCGCGGTTTCCAACGCGGATAATTCAAACACCAAGATGGGCAAGGCGGGCCGTAACCGCTGGAAAGGTATCCGTCCTTCGGTTCGCGGCGTGGCCATGAACCCGGTGGACCATCCCCATGGCGGCGGTGAAGGGCGTACTTCAGGTGGCCGTCATCCGGTTACCCCCTGGGGCAAGCCCACCAAGGGCAAACGGACCCGCTCCAACAAGGAAACGGACAAATATATTCTGCGCTCACGTCACATGCGCAAGAAGAGAAGAAAATAAGGGATTTGTAAGACATGACACGTTCTGTGTGGAAAGGCCCTTTTGTAGATGGCTATGTTTTGAAAAAAGCCGAAGCGGCCAGGGAATCTGGCCGCAATCAGGTCATCAAGATCTGGAGCCGACGTTCTACAATTTTGCCGCAATTCGTCGGTTTGACTTTTGGCGTGCATAACGGCCGCAAGCATATCCCCGTTCTGGTAACGGAAGACATGATCGGTCACAAATTCGGTGAATTTTCGCCAACGCGGACCTATTACGGTCACATGGCGGACAAGAAGGCAAAGAGGGGTTAACCGATGGGCAAGCCGAAAAAAGAGCGGCAGCTTGGCGATAACGAGGCCCGCGCGGTTACGCGGAGCTTGCGCACAAGCCCGCAGAAACTGAATCTGGTAGCTGCGGCTATTCGCGGCAAGAAGGTTGAAACAGCCTTGGCTGACCTGACTTTCTCACGCAAGCGTATTGCCGGGTCGGTGAAAAAGACACTTGAATCCGCCATCGCCAATGCGGAAAACAACCACAATCTGGATGTTGATTCCCTGGTTGTCTCGGAAGCCTTTGTGGGCAAGCAGTTTGTCATGAAGCGTTTCCGTCCCCGGGCCAGGGGCCGCACGGGCAAGATCTTGAAACCGTTCAGTCAATTGACAATCGTCGTTAAAGAAGTTGAGGAGTCCGCCTGATGGGACAAAAGGTAAATCCAATCGGTTTGCGGCTCGGCATTAACCGCACCTGGGATTCGCGCTGGTTTGCGCGCCAGGGTGAATATGGCAAGCTGCTGCATGAAGACATGGCTATTCGCGAAATGCTGATGAAAAGCCTCAAGCAGGCGGGGATTTCCAAGATCGTCGTCGAGCGCCCGCACATGAAGTGCCGTGTCTCCATTCATACCGCCCGCCCGGGTGTGGTGATTGGCAAGAAAGGCGCCGATATCGAGGTTTTGCGCAAGAAAATCAGCCGCATGACCAAATCCGATGTACATCTCAACATTGTTGAGGTTCGCAAACCCGAGATTGACGCCAAGCTGGTGGCCGAGAACATTGCCCAGCAGCTTGAGCGGCGTATTGCTTTCCGGCGCGCCATGAAGCGCTCCATGCAGTCGGCCATGCGCCTCGGGGCGCTGGGCATCCGCATCAATGCCGGAGGCCGTCTGGGTGGCGCGGAAATTGCCCGTACCGAATGGTATCGTGAGGGCCGGGTTCCGCTGCATACCCTGCGCGCCGATATTGATTACGGCGTTGCCACGGCGCATACCGCTTATGGCACATGCGGCATCAAGGTTTGGATCTACAAGGGTGAGATCATGGAGCATGATCCGATGGCGCATGATCGTAAAACGGCTGAATCACAAGAAGGCGGAAATCCGTCCCGCCGGCGCGAAGGTGGCCGTCCACCCCGGCGCTAATGACTTCCAGTTTGAATTTAAGGTAAAAAGACATGCTGCAACCAAAACGCACAAAATTCCGCAAGATGCACAAAGGGCGCATCAAGGGCGTTGCCAAGGGCGGAAGCACCCTGACTTTCGGGGCTTATGGCCTGAAAGCCCAGGAGCCTTCGCGCATCACGGCGCGCCAGATTGAAGCGGCGCGGCGCGCCATGACCCGGCACATGAAACGTGCAGGCCGTGTTTGGATCCGCATCTTCCCGGATGTTCCGGTTTCCAAGAAACCGACCGAGGTCCGCATGGGTAAAGGTAAGGGTACGCCGGAATTCTGGGCCGCCAAGGTCAAGCCTGGCCGGATCATGTTTGAGCTGGATGGCGTAACACAGGAAGTTGCCCGTGAAGCCATGCGGCTGGCGGCAATGAAACTGCCGATCAAGACCCGTTTTGTGCAGCGTCTTGGCGAGTAGGAGTGAGTTATGAAAATTAGTGACATTCGTGACATGTCAGCCGATCAGCTTGACGATGAGCTGATTAAACTGAAAAAAGAGCAGTTCAACCTGCGCTTTCAGCGGGCGACGGGACAGCTTGAAAATACAGCGCGTGTCCGTGAAGTGCGCCGGACGATTGCGCAAATCAAAACGATCAGCAATGAGAAATCTGCGCAGTCTGCGCGCGATTAAAGGATAAGGTTCAATGCCGAAGCGAATTCTTCAAGGTGTTGTCGTCAGCGACAAGAACGACAAGACCGTTGTTGTGAAAGTGGAGCGCCGTTTCACGCATCCACTCTACAAGAAAACCGTGCGCCGCAACAAAAACTACCATGCGCATGATGAGACAAATTCGGTGAAAGCCGGTGATATTGTCCGCATTCAGGAATGCCGGCCCATATCGAAAAACAAAAGATGGACGGTTCTGGGCGAAAACGCCTGAAGATCTAAGAGTAAACGATAAGAGTGCAAGGTTCACTTTTTTGAGCTTTTTCTCTTTCAAGAAGGTTGTTAGCAAATGATTCAGATGCAAACCAATCTGGGCGTCGCGGATAACTCCGGCGCAAAACGGGTGCAGTGCATCAAGGTTCTGGGCGGATCGAAGCGGCGTTATGCCTCGATTGGCGATATTATCGTCGTGTCCGTCAAGGAAGCCATTCCGCGCGGCAAGGTTAAAAAAGGCGATGTGATGAAAGCGGTTATCGTTCGCACCGCCAAGGATATTCAGCGCGCTGATGGCAGCACCATCCGTTTTGATGGGAATGCCGCCGTGCTTATCAACAATCAGGGCGAGCCGATTGGCACGCGTATCTTTGGACCGGTAACCCGCGAGCTGCGCGGCAAGAACCATATGAAGATTGTATCGCTTGCGCCGGAGGTGCTTTAAGTTATGCCAACCAAGTTAAAAATACGCCGGGGCGACGAGGTTATCGTCATGACCGGCAAGGATCAGGGCAAGCGTGGTGAGATCATCAAGGTTTTGCCCAGGGAAAATCGTGCGATTGTCAGGGGCGTTAATCTTGTAAAACGCCATCAGCGCCAGACACAAACGGCCGAAGGCGGCATTGTTTCGAAAGAAGCGCCGATCCAGATTTCAAATCTCGCCATTGCGGACCCGAAAGACGGGGCCCCGACGCGGGTTGGTTTCAAAACACTCAAAGATGGCCGCAAGGTCAGATTTGCCAAACGTTCGGGGGAAGTCATCGATGGCTGAACCAGCTTACATTCCGCGTTTGAAGACGCAATATCAAAATGAAATCCGCAACGCGCTTGTTGAGGAATTCGGTTACAAGAACCCCATGCAGGTGCCGGCCCTTCAAAAGGTTGTCCTGAACATGGGGGTTGGCGAAGCGGTGGCCGATTCCAAGAAGATCAAGATTGTCGTTGAGGATCTGACCAAAATTGCCGGTCAAAAACCGGTAATCACACATGCCCGCAAATCCATCGCGGCCTTTAAACTGCGTGAAGGCATGGCGATCGGCGCCAAGGTGACGTTACGCCAGGCCCGCATGTATGACTTCGTTGATCGCCTGGTAACAATCGCATTGCCAAGAATCCGGGACTTCCGCGGTTTGAATGCGAAGAGCTTTGATGGGCACGGCAATTTTGCCATGGGCATCAAGGAACACATCGTGTTCCCGGAAGTTGATTACGACCAGGTCGAAGCCGTCTGGGGCATGGATATTGTTATCTGCACGAGCGCCCCGACAGATGCCGAGGCCCTTGCCCTTTTGAAACAAATGAATTTCCCGTTCCGGAAATAATGGATTTATCCCGGGAAAACCGGAGCGAAGGAGGAAAATATGGCGAAAAAGAGCGCCGTTGAACGCAACAACAAACGCCGCAGACTGGTTGCAAAATATGCAGCCAGGCGCGCGGAACTCAAGGCGATGGCAAAAGACCCGAACTTGTCTAAAGAAGAGCGTTTTGCCGCTCGCATCAAGCTGGCCGCAATACCGCGTAACTCGGCCAAGAACCGGATCCGCAACCGCTGTGAAGTCACTGGCCGGCCTCGCGGATATTACAGAAAACTGCGTATGTCGCGTATTGCGCTACGTGAATTGTCCTCGTCGGGTGTTATCCCCGGCATGGTCAAGTCGAGCTGGTAAGGAGAGCAACACATGTCTATGACAGATCCGCTCGGTGATATGTTGACCCGCATCCGCAATGCCCAGATGCGCGGCAAGAGCAAGGTTATTTCTCCGGCGTCCAAACTTCGTGGTAACGTGCTTGATGTGCTTCAGCGCGAGGGCTTTGTTCGCGGCTATGCCACGGTGGAAAAAGATGGCCATGCCACGCTGGAAATCGAGCTTAAATATTATGAAGGCGCTCCGGTGATTCAGGAAATCAAGCGTGTTTCCACGCCGGGCCGCCGGGTGTATTCCTCGGTCAAGGATTTGCCGAGTGTGCGGAACGGCCTTGGTGTCTCGATTTTATCAACGCCGCAGGGTGTCATGTCGGATACAGAGGCGCGCGAGCGCAATGTAGGCGGCGAAATTCTCTGCCAGGTCTTTTGATGGGATTTAAGAACAATGTCGAGAATAGGTAAAAAAGCAGTTCCGGTGCCCGCGGGTGTAACCGTCAATATTGATGGCCAGAACATTGCGGTAAAAGGCCCCAAGGGCGAGCTTTCCGCGGTGCTGGTCGATCAGGTTATCGCCTCTTTGGACAATGACGGGGTGAAGGTTACACCGGCTGGAGACAGCAAGCTGGAGCGTTCCATGTGGGGAATGTCCCGCACCATCGTGGCCAATCTCATTGAAGGCGTAAATACCGGTTTCACCAAGAAGCTGCAAATCAACGGCGTTGGTTATCGCGCCGCCATGCAGGGCAGGTCGGTTAAACTTAACCTTGGCTTCAGTCATGACGTGGAATACCCGGTTCCTGAAGGGGTTGAGGTGACATGCCCCCAGCCAACCGAAATTATTGTCAGCGGTATCGACAAGCAGAAAGTTGGTCAGGTTGCGGCTGAAATTCGTAAGTATCGGCCTCCCGAGCCCTATAAGGGCAAGGGCATCAAATATGCCGATGAATATATCTTCCGTAAGGAAGGCAAGAAGAAATAGCAGGTGCCAGTTATGAAAAGTGCGAAGAAATCTGTAGAGCGGCGTAAGATGCGTATGCGCCGGACTCTGGCGAAACGGACAAATGACCGGCCCAGGCTTTCGGTTTACCGCTCGTCCAAGAATATTTATGCGCAAATCATTGATGATGCAAAGGGTCACACCCTGGCTTCCGCCTCGTCTTTGGAAAAAGATATGCGTGAAAAGCTGAAAACAGGAGCAGACAAGGCTGCGGCAGCGGAAATCGGCAAGCTTGTAGCAGAACGCGGCAAGAAAGCCGGCGTGGAAAAAGTGGTTTTTGACCGCAGCGGGTACCGTTTTCACGGGCGCATCAAGGCGCTTGCGGATGCGGCACGCGAAGCGGGCATGGAATTTTAAAAGGACAAATTTGAAATGGCGCGTGAACCTAGAGGAAAGTCGAGAGGCCGGGGCCGGGACGAGCAGGACAGCGAGTTTACAGACAAGCTGGTCGGCATCAACCGTGTGGCCAAGGTTGTAAAAGGCGGCCGCCGGTTTGGTTTTGCCGCTCTTGTCGTGGTTGGTGACCAGAAGGGCCGGGTTGGCTTTGGCAAGGGCAAGGCGCGCGAAGTGCCCGAGGCCATTCGCAAGGCTACCGATGAAGCCAAGAAACGCATGATCCGTGTGCCGTTGCGCGATGGTCGTACCTTGCATCATGATGTTCGTGGCCGTCACGGCGCCGGCAAGGTTTTGCTGCGCGCCGCGCCTCCTGGCACCGGCATTATCGCCGGCGGCCCGATGCGTGCGGTCTTTGAGACCGTCGGCATGCAGGATGTTGTCGCCAAGTCGCTGGGCAGTTCAAACCCCTATAACATGGTCCGGGCCACATTTGACGCCTTGAAAAAAGAGTGCAGCCCGCGCATGGTGGCGAATCGCCGCGGCATGAAAGCCAGCGAGATCGCTTCCAGGCGTCGCGATGCCAGCGAGATGTCGGAAAATAAAGGTTCCTGATTTTACAGGATCAGAATGAAGGTAAGGTAACATGGCGAAAACTCTCACCGTACGGCAGACGGGAAGTCCGATCCGCCGCCCCAGGGACCAGCGCGCCACGCTGATTGGCCTTGGGCTTAACAAAATGCACAAGACACGGGTCCTGAAGGACACACCCGAGGTCAGGGGCATGATCCGCAAGGTTGCCCATCTCGTCGAGGTGGTTGAATAAACGCCGGATCATCACCAGATTTTGGCTTAAAGGTTTAAGGCTAGGAATTATGAAGCTCAATCAACTCAAAGATAACGCGGGCGCAACCAAGGACCGCAAGCGCGTTGGCCGGGGCATTGGCTCGGGCACCGGTAAAACCGCGGCGCGCGGCGTCAAGGGGCAGAAATCACGCTCGGGCGTTGCCATCAAGGGGTTTGAAGGCGGCCAGATGCCGCTGCATCGCCGCATGCCAAAACGCGGGTTCAACACGCCGTTCCCAAAACATTGGGCCGAGGTTAATATTGGCCGCGTTCAGCAGGCTTTTGATGCTGGCAAGCTTGATCCCAAGGCAACGGTTGATGCCGAGGCGCTCTTGAAAGCCGGTGTAATCCGCCGCGTCAGGGACGGGGTGAGGCTTCTTGGCAAGGGCGAGATCACGGCCAAGGCAGCTTTTGAGGTCTCCGGTGCCTCCAAAGGGGCGGTCGAGGCCGTTGAAAAAGCCGGCGGCACGGTCAAGGTGACTGCCGCAAAAGCTTAATCTTGCGCATTGGAGCATAATCACAAATGGCATCTGCTGCAGAACAACTCGCTTCCAATCTGAACCTGTCGGCCTTTTCAAAGGCAACGGAACTCAAGAAGCGCATCTGGTTCGCACTGGGGGCCTTGCTTGTTTACAGGCTTGGCACCTATATCCCGATCCCCGGCATTGATGCCCAGGCTCTGGCGGATGTTTTCAGGCAGCAGCAAAGCGGCCTGCTTGGCATGTTCAACATGTTCGCGGGCGGCGCGGTTGGCCGCATGGCAATTTTTGCCCTGGGGATCATGCCCTATATCTCGTCATCCATTATCATCCAGTTGATGACCACGGTCAGCCCGCATCTTGAGCAGCTCAAGAAAGAAGGCGAGGCCGGACGCAAGACCATCAACCAGTACACCCGCTATGGCACGGTGCTGCTGGCGCTGCTCCAGGGCTATGGCATTGCGGTGGGGCTGGAAGGTTCTGGCTCTGTGGTCATTGATCCGGGCTGGTATTTCCGCTTTACGACCGTGATTACACTGGTTGGCGGCACGGTTTTCCTGATGTGGCTGGGTGAACAGATCACCGCGCGCGGCATTGGCAACGGCATTTCACTGATTATCTTTTCCGGAATTGTCGCAGCCTTGCCATCGGCCCTGGTGGGAACTTTGGAGCTTGGCCGTCAGGGTGCGCTTTCATCGGTCATCATCCTGGCAATCGCGGTTCTGGCCATGGTGGTTATCGCCGTGATCGTGTTCGTGGAACGCGCCCAGCGCCGCTTGCTGGTGCAATACCCAAAACGCCAGGTCGGCAACAAGATGTTTGGCGGTGAGTCTTCGCATCTGCCTTTAAAGCTCAACACCGCTGGTGTCATTCCGCCAATCTTTGCTTCTTCCTTGCTTCTGCTTCCTGCCACTCTGGCCGGGTTCTCGCGGGGGCAGGGGCCCGAATGGCTGACTTCGGTGACCGCCATGCTTGGTCCGGGGCAGCCGCTTTACCTGATGTTCTATATTCTCGGCATCGTGTTCTTTGCCTTTTTCTACACCGCGATTGTCTCCAACCCGACGGAGATGGCGGATAACCTGAAGAAGTATGGCGGGTTCATTCCCGGATACCGCCCCGGCGAGCGCACCGCCAAGTATATCGATTACGTGATGACTCGCATTACGGTACTGGGCGCGGCTTATCTGGCGCTGGTGTGCGTATTGCCGGAGATCTTGCGTTCCTATGCGGCCGTGCCGTTTTATTTCGGGGGGACATCGCTGCTGATTGTTGTGAGCGTCACGATGGATACCGTGTCGCAGATTCAGAGCCATCTTCTGGCCCATCAATATGAGGGGCTTGTGAAGAAGGCAAAATTGAGGGGAAGACGAAAATGAATTTGATTCTTTTAGGCCCGCCGGGCGCAGGCAAAGGCACTCAGGCCAAGCGGATTGAAGAAGCGCGCGGTCTTGTGCAGCTTTCCACGGGTGACATGTTGCGCGCCGCCGTTGCCGCGGGTACGGAAGTCGGCAAAAAAGCCAAGGCTGTGATGGAAGCGGGAGAACTGGTTTCCGATGATATCGTGATCGGGATCATCTCCGAGCGCATTGATGAACCTGATTGCCAGAACGGTTTTATTCTTGATGGTTTCCCGCGCACCGTGGCGCAGGCCGAGGCGCTGGACAAGCTGCTTGCGGAAAAGGGAAAAACCCTGGACGTGGTCATTGAGATGCAGGTTGAAGATGATCCTCTGGTTGGCCGTATCACCGGGCGTTTCACATGCGCCAAATGCGGCGAGGGGTATCATGACGAGTTCAAGAAACCCGCCAAGGAAGGCGTTTGCGACAAATGCGGCGGCACCGAGATGAACCGGCGCGCCGATGATAATGAAGAAACCGTGCGCAGTCGTCTTGCAGCCTATCATGAACAAACAGCCCCCCTTATTGACTATTACGGCAAGAAGGGGTCGCTGAAATCGATTGACGGCATGAAGGGCATTGACGAGGTGACTTCACAGATCAGCGCTGTGCTTGACGCGGTGTAATTTGATAAAAATGGAGATGGTGGTTGACGGGGAGCTTGAGAATCCGCTAAAAACCGCTGATTCCATTCTTTTGGCGAGCGGCCTTTGTCGGTGTATATGCTGACAAAGGTGGTTCGTATTTGCTTGGGTTGAATGGCAGCTTGAGTAACAACGGGTTTGATATAAGAAACGAAGATCGGGGTATCCGGTCTTGAGATTTAGGAGTTTAGGCAAGTGGCGCGCATAGCAGGCGTAAATATTCCGACCAACAAGCGGGTGGAAATCGCACTCAGATATATTCACGGCATTGGCCCGGCCAAGGCCAGGGAGATTTGTTCTTCTGTAGGCATTGCCGAAAACAAGCGGGTCAACGAGCTTTCAGATGCGGAAGTCATTCATATTCGTGAGGCCATCGACAAGGGCTATCTGGTCGAAGGCGAACTGCGCCGGGAAACGGCGATGAACATCAAGCGGTTAATGGACCTTGGCTGTTATCGTGGATTGCGCCATCGCCGGGGGCTGCCGGTTCGCGGCCAGCGCACCCACACCAATGCCCGGACCCGCAAGGGACCGGCGCGAGCAATTGCCGGCAAGAAGAAATAGAGCGCTGTCGCGCAACCCCATAACGCGGTTGTTGATAACCGCCAATAGAAGCAGGAATACATATAGCTATGGCTAAAGATAAAGGCCGCATCAAACGGCGGGAAAAGAAGAATATTTCGTCGGGTGTCGCCCATGTCAGCGCAACTTTCAACAACACCATGATTACGATTACCGATGCTCAGGGAAATGCAATTTCCTGGGCTTCAGCTGGTATGATGGGGTTCAAGGGATCGCGTAAATCCACGCCCTATGCCGCCCAGATGGCGGCTGAAGAAGCGGGCAAGAAGGCAATGGACCATGGCATGAAAACCCTTGCGGTTGAAGTGCGCGGCCCCGGTTCGGGGCGCGAATCGGCATTGCGCGCCTTGCAGGCTGCCGGTTTTGTCATCACGTCCATTCGTGATGTTACACCCATTCCGCATAATGGTTGCCGTCCGCCAAAGCGGCGCCGGGTCTAGGGTTTGGTTAGTTATTCGATTTAATATCAGGCGATAGGGGGCCGAATTCGGGCGCCCCGGACAAATAGCGAGGGTTCGCAAGTGATCCAGAAAAACTGGCAGGAACTTATCAAGCCAACCAAGCTCGACATCAAGCCGGGGAACAAGCCCGGCAAGAGCGCCGTCATCGTGGCGGAGCCTCTTGAGCGCGGTTTCGGGCTCACGATTGGCAATACATTGCGCCGTGTGCTGCTCTCCTCACTTCAGGGCGCGGCCATTACTTCGGTCCAGATTGACGGGGTTTTGCATGAATTCTCGTCAATAGCAGGTGTCCGCGAAGATGTGACGGATATTATCTTGAACATCAAGGATATTGCCGTTCGTATGCATGTCGAAGGTGTAAAACGCCTGACCCTTTACAAGGAAGGCCCGGCTGTTGTCACGGCTGGCGATATCGAGGAAACGGCTGATATCGAGATCCTGAACAAGGATCTGGTGCTATGCACGCTTGATGAGGGGGCTGAGATCCGCATGGAGTTTACCATGCAGACCGGCAAGGGCTATGTGGCGGCCGAGCGCAATCGTGCTGAAGATTCACCCATTGGCCTGATCCCGGTCGACAGTCTTTACAGCCCGGTGCGCAAGGTTTCGTACAAGGTCGAGAATACCCGCGAAGGGCAAATTCTTGACTATGACAAGCTGACTCTGAAAATCGAAACCAACGGTTCGATTTCGCCCGAAGATGCGCTGGCCTTTGCCGCGCGCATTATTCAGGACCAGATGAAGATCTTCGTCAACTTTGAAGAGCCCGAGCCCAAAACGGTAGAAGCGGCCAAGCCTGAGCTTGAGTTTAACCCGGCCCTGCTCAAGAAGGTTGATGAACTGGAACTCTCGGTTCGCTCGGCTAATTGCCTGAAGAATGATAATATCATCTATATTGGCGATCTGATCCAGAAGTCCGAGACAGAGATGCTCAGGACACCGAATTTCGGGCGTAAATCCTTGAACGAGATCAAGGAAGTGCTGGCCCAGATGGGGCTTCACCTGGGCATGGATGTGCCCAACTGGCCGCCGGAAAACATTGATGAGCTGGCAAAGCGCTTTGAGGATCACTACTAATCGAAAAGATAAGCGCCACTGTTGCAATAACGGTGGACATCAGGAGTACAAGATATGCGTCACCGCAAATCACATCGCAAACTTAACCGGACCGCGAGCCATCGCAAGGCCATGTTCGCCAATATGGCGGCGGCTCTCATCAAGCATGAGCAGATCGTCACGACCTTGCCCAAGGCCAAGGAGTTGCGTTCTGTTGTAGAAAAGCTGATTACCCTTGGAAAGCGCGGTGATCTGCACGCCCGGCGTTTGGTAATCTCAAGATTGCAAGACAAAAGCATGGCCGCGAAACTGTTTGAAACCCTTGGTCCGCGCTACAAGGACCGCAAGGGGGGCTATACGCGGGTTCTCAAAGCCGGTTTCCGGTATGGTGATTCTGCACCGATGGCGGTGATTGAACTTGTTGACCGTGACCCGGAAGCCAAGGGTAAAGATTCAGGACCGGTGCAGCATGAGGTTGAAGAACAGACCGAAGCCGTTGCCTAAAGCGCTTCGGGAAAAGTGGGAACCGGTTTTTCCGATAACCGGTTTTTCCGATAAGAAGTGCGGTAAGAACAAAGAGTTAGAGCCCGGTTTGGGGAGACATGCGCTAAACCGATGACTTAAACCATGTCAAATGAATCACAAAAAAAGCGACATGCTTTAGTATTTTTA
>CAZHLV010000130.1:0-9758 GCA_964533415.1 uncultured Hyphomicrobiales bacterium | reverse complement strand
CGGCGGTGATATCACCCTTGGAGAAAGCAAAATGGGCGGCCTGAAAGCCAGCTTGCGCATTCCGGTTTAAACGCAAGCATGCAGCAAAAAGAATAAGGCAGGCAGGCAATCCTGAACCTTCCAGTCATCCTGCAATTTTCTTAAACAGGAAGTTTTAATCTAACAATAACATGGTCTTGACCTTACAAAATTTTAATCCGTTTTTTTGGCGTTCCGGTCTTTTCAAAGCACCTTTTTTTCTTATCTCAAAACTGACGCTGGACACCATTCACTGGCGCTAATCGGACAGTTAACCCCCCCGCATATCGCGGGAACATAGGCTCGCCCCGGCCCGTGACTGGTTCCTTGTGTCCGATTGGCAGGGGAGAGCAGTACAAAGGAGATTGCAATGTTAAACACTAAAACCACATCCCGGCTGGCCCCGGTCTTTCTCGCCGCATCTTTCCTGGCTCTGCAACCGGCACTGGCCACAAGCCCGGCGGAGGAGAAAACCAAGACGCTGGCCAATCCTGAAAAAGCCGCAACGCTTGTTGGCAAAAAGATTGATGGCAAAACCGCCGCGGCCAACGCCATAAAGAAGACCGCGGACAACATGACCGCCGCCCAGAAACAGGCCATAAAAAGCGCCGTAAGCGCCCTTCTGGCCACCCAGAAAGCGGTCACCATGCTCGACAAAAAAGACGCCAGGAAGGCCATGGAAAGCCTGGAAAAAGCCATTGGCAAGATCGAGGTCGTACTGGCCCTGTCTCCAGAGCTTTCGCTTGCGCCGATTAACATCAACAGCGAAATCGTGGACATCCATACTGATGTGAAGGGCGTGAAAAAAACAACCGAAGAGGCCATAAAATTACTCAAGAAAGGGCGCGTACAAGAGGCCCGGCACCTGATTTCCGGCTTGGCCAGCGAAGCGGTAATTCACGTCTCCAGCATTCCGCTGGCAACATACCCACAGGCGATAAAGAAGGTTATTCCACTCATCCAGAAGGGGAAGCTGAAAGAGGCCAAGGCGGCTCTTTTGGTGGCCATGAGCACCATCATTGTGGAAGACCAGATCGTTCCCCTGCCGCTTGTCCGGGCTGAAGACTACCTGCTTCGGGCGGAAAAACTGGCAGAAAAATCCAAACGCAATTCAAAGGATGAAAAGCAGATGAATGCCCTGCTCAAGTCAGCCCGCACGGAACTGGAATTTGCCGAAGTGCTGGGTTACGGCAAGGCCGATGATTTCAAGGGCCTTTATGAGCAGCTTTCGGAAATCTCCAAGAAGACCAGGAACGGCAGTCATGGCACCGGCTTTTTTGACAAGATCAAGGAAAGCCTCGCCGGACTGATGAAACACCTGTAAGCACCGTTAAACGCTCCGCGCCGCCTCGTATTTTCCCATGCGGGGCGGTCGGATCAAAGTTTGAACGGGATAAAAAGCGCGATATCGGGCACGAACCAGAGCAGCACAACCGTGCCCAGCATGATAATGATAAACGGCCAGACCCCGCGCACCACCTCGCCCAGCGGCGCACGCGCCACCGCCTGTATGACGAATAAATTCATCCCCACCGGCGGGGTAATCAGCGCCGCCTCGATCATCACCACGAACAATATCCCGAACCAGATGGGATCAATGCCCATGGACCCCAATGAGGGGTAAAGCACCGGCACCATGATGAGCAGCATGGACAGCGATTCAAGGAAAAACCCCATCAGCAGCAACACGCAGCACACCAGCAGGATAAACAGTGCCGGTTCCGAGATATTCGAGGTAATCATTATCGAGATATCCTGCGGAATCCGGTAAAGCGTGATCGCCTTGCCAAACACCTTGGCCCCCGCCACGATCAGAAACACCGTAACGGTTGTCTTCATCGAATCCATGACCGCGGTTTTGAGCTTTTCCCAGTTCATGCGCTGCATGGCAAACACGATAATGAGCGAGACAGAAAAGCCGATTCCGGCGGATTCAGTCGGGGTAAACCAGCCGGCGTAAATCCCGCCGATAACAATCGCCGCCAGCACAATCGTCGGCAGGGCCATGAACGAAGTCCTGCGGCGCTCACTCCAACCCGCCCTGGGGGTGGGCCGATACCCCTTGCCAAACCGCGCATAGACAAAACAATAGAGGATAAACAGCCCGGCCAGCATCAGCCCCGGCCCGATCCCGGCAAGGAAAAGCTGCACGATCGATTCTTCGGTAATCACGCCATAAATAATCATCGGGATGGAAGGCGGGATCAATATCCCCAGCGTTCCGCCCGCCGCCAGAAGCCCCAGAACAAAGGGCCGGTCATATCCCCGGTCGGTCATTTCCTTCAGCGCCACATTGCCGATTGTCGCCGCTGTCGCCACGGATGAGCCGGAGATCGCCGCAAAAATAGCGCAGGAGACGATGGTCGCCACCCCCAAGCCGCCCGGCCAGTGGCCAATCCAGCTTTGCACCGCCGCAAACAAATCACGGCCAATCCCGCCCTTCAGCAAAATATTGGACATCAGCAAGAATAACGGCACCGCCAGCAACACGAACGAATCCATGGTGGAATAGAGCGCCTGCGGCACCATCACCGGATTGAACCCGGCAAGGACAAGCAAGCTCAACCCCAGACCACCCAGGGTAAACGCCACCGGAACCCGGAGCAGCAAAAGCCCGACCAGCGAAACAAGAATCAGCGCGGCGGTCATTGGCCGGTCTCTTCTGTATCATGGGTTGCTGAAATCGAGGGATGATTTTCATCCGTGGCCGTCAAAACCGCCTCGGCAATGGTTTGAAGAAACAGCAGCGCAAAGGTGACGGGAATGGCGCTTTCCGTCATCCATTTGGGCACTCCCAGCATGGTGGAAGTATTGCGTCCCACTTCAATGGATTCAACAACGATCAGCACCCCCTTGTAAACCGCTACCAGGGAAAACGCCGCAATCACCAGCAAGCTCAGGTAATCCAGCAATCGCCCCGTCTTGCGGTAAAGCGTGGAGGTGAACAGGTCAACCGCAATGAGATGGCGATGCTTGAGAACATAGGCCCCGGCCATGTACACCGCCCAGATCTGGAAAAACCGCGCCATTTCATCAGCCCAGATCGTGGGCGCGTTAAACACCTTGCGCATGACCACTTCATAGGTGACCATCAGCCCGATGGAGAACAGCATCCAGGCGGATAAAACCCCCGATGCATTGGTCAGCCGGTCAACAAGCCGCAAGAATCCCATAACCCGCCCCGCGCAAGCCCGTGCGCCCGGTTCAAGAACCGAACGCACGCTTGTTTCGTGATTTTACAGCTTGCTGGCCTCTTCAACCAGCTTCGCGCCAACGGCCCCGGCACGCTTGATATAAGCGTCCACAACCGGCTTGGTGGCCTTGCGCCACATGCCCCGCTCGGCATCGGTCAGGTCAATCACATTGATCTTGTCGCTGACGCTTTTCAGCGCGTCCTGCTCGATCGCGCCCATCTTGTCGCGCAGCTCTTTTTCCACCCGCTTGGCCGCCGTCATGATGATCTTGCGGTTGGCATCCGAAAGCCCCTGCCAGACCTTTTCATTAATCACCACCACAAACTCGATATCGGCATGATAGGTGAGGGTCATGTTGTCCATCACCTCGTAGAGCTTGCGCGATTTCACCGCCGTGATCCCGGTCATGCCCGCATCCACCGTACCACGCTGATAGGCAAGAAACTGCTTGGAGCCAGACATCAATGTCGGCGCACCACCCAGCGCCTTGACCATGTCGCCGAGGGTTTTACCAAATACGCGAACTTTCTTGCCTTTCATGTCTGCCGGCAATTTGATGCCCGGATTCTTGGACAGCAAAATCGCCGAGCCAAAAGCCTGCCACCACAAGATGCGGGTGCCGGTTTTCAACACCGCCGCATCAAGACCGGCGCGAATGGCGCTGCCCGGACTGGTGGCCTTGACTACCTTGGCCGGGCTGTCAAACATGAATGGCACATAGAAAATATCCACCGCCGGAGCCGTCCCGGCAAAACGGGTCAAGGACGCAATGCCCATCTCGATCGCCCCCGAGGCCACGGCCTGCGGGACTTCCTTGTCCTTGTAAAGCTGGGCCGAGGGGTAAATCTCGATCTTCAGATCACCGTTTGACTTGGCCTCGACCTCTTTTTTGAAATCGAGCATATTCTGCCCCAGATGGTGCTTTATGGGCAGTTGCAGCGTCACCCGCAAAGTGGTTTGCGCGGTTGCACTGATAGCCGATCCGGCCAGCGCAAGCGCTGCCAATGCACCGATAATGGCTTTATTCATGATAATGTCTCCCGATTGGTTTTTTATGTAAAAAAAGATTATCCTGCAAACCCCCAAAAGATCAAGCAGATAGAACAACGATAGTGCGTTTGCTTGAACGCAGGTTGCTCTAGCGATTCATTTTCATATCAGGACGCTGGGGCGCCTGCCGCTTGGATAGAATCAAAAACACCTAGAACATCCGCCCGCCATTGGGAACCTTGCGCTCCGGCATGAGCAGCACGACCTCGCCCTCTTCATCCGGGAAACCCAGGGTAAGCACCTGCGACATGAGCGGCCCGATCTGGCGCGGCGGAAAATTGACAACCGCCGCCACCTGACGTCCGGCCAATTCTTCCGGAACATAATGTTTCGTGATCTGCGCCGAGCTTTTCTTCACGCCGATCTCCGGCCCGAAATCGATTATCAGCTTGTAGGCCGGCTTGCGCGCTTCTTCGAAAACCGCCGCCTCGATGATGGTCCCGACACGGATATCCACCTTCAGGAAATCATCAAAATCAATCCGCGATGCCGCCTTTTCGCTCATGAAAGCTCTACCGACCGCTTCGCCGCCGCCTCGATCGCCCGACCCATAAGTTTCTCCAGCGCCGCCTCATCCATCAGCACCTTGAGCGCGGCTTCCGTCGTTCCGCCCGGCGAGGTGACATCCTTGCGCAAGACCGCTGCTTCTGCCGGCGAGCGGCGCATCAGTTCGCCCGAACCAATCACCGTCTGGCGCGCTATCCGCATGGCCAGTTCCGGCTCCAGTCCCAGCTTGCGCCCGGCCGCCGCCATGCATTCCACCAGCAAGAACACGTAAGCTGGACCAGAACCTGAAACCGCGGTGACCGCATCCATCTGCAACTCGTCATCAATCCAGTCCACCTCGCCCACCGCGTTAAGCAGCATCCCGGCCAGTTCTTTTTGCTTGGGCGAAACATGGCCATTGGGCACGGCAACGCTCATCCCGGCCCCGACCGCGGCCGGCGTATTGGGCATGGCCCGTACGATGGCGGTTTCTTCTCCCAGGTGCCGGGCCAGGAAATCCAGTGAAATTCCAGCGGCAATGGAAATCACCAGCACGCCATCGTGAACCAGCGGCAATAATGAGGGAAGAACCTGATCCATGACCTGCGGCTTGACCGCCAGCACGATCACCTCGGCATTATCCTGCGCTTCCAGATCCGGGTTGATGGTAATCCGCCGTTCCTGGATGAGCGCCCCGCTTCCGGTTCCCAGCGCCGGATCAAGAACCGTTACCTGCTCCGGCTCGATCCCCTGCTCCACCCAGCCCTCCAGCAACGCGCCGCCCATCTTGCCCGCGCCAACCAGAAACAACTGCGAAGTCAAATGCGCGCTCATGCCGTACCTACCGTCTCAAACAGGGCTATTTCCATGGCCTCTTCCGCTGTATGACCGGCCCAGATCACATATTGAAAAGCCGGATAAAACCGCTCGCACGCCTCCAGCGCCAGTTGCAGCATGGTCTCACATTGCAGGACGTTGATATCCGCCCCCCCGGCCAGAAGCGCCCCGTAGCGAAACAGCAAGGCCCCTTCATCACGCCAAAGATCAAAATTACCCAGCCAGAGCTGCTCATTGAGTCGCAAGATCAGCTTGCCCGTCTCACCGCGCCGCGCCTCGGGCGCTTTAAAATCGAACATGCAGGCCAGGTGCAGGGATTCAATATCCTCGTTCCAGTTCAGGGTAAGCTGATACTCGGCCCACTGGCCCGGCAGTGAAAGTGTAATTTCCTCATCTCCCCCGCGTTCAAAAGACCATTGTCGCCCCGCGGCAATATGCTCGATCAGGTCCAGGGGGTTCTCACCGATCGGCTCAATTTGAAGCTGGGATCCCATTTTTCGCTCTTGCATATTGTTATTCTCGGGCAATTGCCACAACATATCGCGGCCTTTCACCATCCCGGCCACAATTTATGCCAGTTAGCCGGACAATGTAACGAGTCGCAAGTTCACTCGGGATCTCCGCTTCACTTTTATGTGGATAACATTCAGGAGGCTTTTTCCCTGAAAAGCTCCTCCAGCGCCGCAATCCGGGCTTCGAGTTTTTCATTTTCCTCGCGCGCCCTGGCCGCCATGTCGCGCACCGCGTCAAACTCCTCGCGCGGCACAACATCAAGCTCGCGCAAGATCCGCTCGGCCTGCGAACGCACGATTTCCTCGACCTCGCGGCGTATCCCCTGCGCCGCCCCCGCCGCCCCGGTCATCAGCCGGGCAAATTCATCAAACATCCGGTTACTGGTCTGGGTCATGTTCTCAAGGTCCTTGTTTTACGTTTCCCGCGCCCCCTCATCTGATACCCGATGAAGCAGGATGAAGCAAATCGGATGCCTCATCTTGTTCATGTAATGCGCGGCAGCGGCAATTCCAATCTTGCAATTGCCAGACTCCGGCAGCAATATCCCCTCTTTCTTGCCCGTGCACGATGATCGCCTCGAATCAGGATTACAAATGCCCCTTTTCGCCCTGCCCTTTCCCGCCATTGACCCCGTGCTTATTGCTTTCGGGCCAATCGCGATCCGCTGGTACGCGCTGGCCTATATTGCCGGGATCCTGCTGGGCTGGTGGTATGCCTTGCGGGTGATTGACAGACAACAGCTCTGGGGCAAGGACGGCGCACCCCTCACCCGCCAACATGCCGATGATTTCATTGTCTGGCTGGCGCTGGGCATCGTCGCCGGGGGGCGGATCGGCTATGTGCTGTTCTACAATCTCGACTATTATGCCGCCCATATCGGAGAAGCCTTCGCCATCTGGACCGGCGGCATGTCGTTTCATGGCGGGCTGATCGGCTCGGCGCTGGTCACCATCATCTTCTGCCACATCAAGAAAATCCCCTTGCGCGCCCTCATGGACCTGGCCTGCGCGGCCGCTCCCTTCGGGCTGTTTTTCGGCCGCCTGGCCAATTTCATCAAGCCGGAATTATGGGGCCGCACAACCGATATGCCCTGGGGCATCGTCTTCCCCGGTGGCGGGCCTGAGCCGCGCCATCCCAGCCAGCTTTACGAAGCGGCCCTTGAGGGCATCGTGCTGTTTTTCATCCTGCGCCTCTTTACCCACCATCTGAATGCCCTTCAGCGCCCCGGCCTGACCAGCGGCGTTTTTGCCTGTGGCTACGGAACCGCACGCATTGTCGTGGAATTTTTCCGCCAGCCCGATATCCAGATCGGCTATCTTGCCGGCGGCATGACCATGGGCATGGTGCTGTCCATACCGCTCATTCTCCTGGGGCTTTACCTGATACTGACCGCCAATGAACACTGATCCCCCCGATACGCTGGAAGCCGAGATCCGCCACCGGATCGCCCTTGCCGGCCCGCTCAATCTGGCCCGTTACATGTCGATCTGCCTGTCACACGCCGAGCATGGCTATTACATGACCCGCGACCCGCTGGGCGCCCTGGGCGATTTTACCACCGCACCGGAAATCAGCCAGATTTTTGGCGAGTTGATAGGCCTGTGGTGCGCCCATATCTGGCAAGCCATGAATGCGCCCAAACGGTTGCATCTGGTGGAACTGGGCCCGGGCCGCGGCACCTTGATGAGCGATGCCCTGCGCGCCATCCGCAGCGCCGCCCCCTCCTTCATGGCAGCCCTTGACGTGCACCTGGTGGAAACCAGCCCCGTATTGCGGCAAAAACAGGCGCAAACCCTCAAAACCAGCGGCCTTGATCCTCACTGGCGCGACAAGGTGGATCAAATCCCCTCCGGCCCCGCCATCTTCATCGCCAATGAATTTTTTGACGCCCTGCCCATCCACCAATACCAGCGCACGGCAAGAGGCTGGCGCGAACGCCGCGTTACAACCCGAAAAGATGGCCGTCTTGCCTATCACCTTGCCCCGGTTACAGCCAGGGACAGCTATTTGCCCAAGGCCCTGCTGAAGGCCCCGGAAGGCTCCATTGCCGAAATCTCCCCGGCCCGGGAAAAGGTCGTGAAAACCATCGCCGCTCGCCTCTCCCGGCAAGCAGGCGCAGCCCTCATCATTGATTATGGTCACACCAGGACCACTCATGGCGATACCTTTCAGGCAGTAAGGAAGCATGAATACGCCAATCCGCTGGAAAATCCCGGCAAGGCAGATCTCACCTCCCACGTGGATTTTCAAACCCTGGCCCGTATTGCCCGTGAAAACGGGGCCACAGTTCACGGCCCCATCACCCAGGGCGATTTCCTCACCGGCCTTGGCATAACCGCCCGCGCCGCCGCCTTGAAAAGCCGCGCCACCCCGCAAACCGCAATGCAAATTGACAAGGCCGTTGAACGTCTCATCGCACCAGAGCAAATGGGCGATCTGTTCAAGGTGCTTTGCCTCACCTCGGCAACACCCCGGCCCCCGCCGCCCTTTGACTTGAAAAACACCGGAGAACACCATGGTAAAGTCTGAAAACCTGACCAGCCTCGGCGCCATAGATCACGGCTTTTTCACCCGTGAAGGCGGGGTCTCCAAGGGCGTTTACTCGTCGAAAAACTGCGGTTATGGCTCTGGTGACGAACGCAGCGCCATTGATGAAAACCGCCGCCGCGTGGCCGCCGAGCTTGACGTTGAGCCAGGAAACCTCATCACGGTTTACCAGGTTCACAGCGCCCGGGCCGTCCCGGTGAGCGCGCCCTTTGCCCCTGGCGAACCACCCCGCGCCGATGCACTGGTCACCAACACCCCCGGCCTGGCCATCGGCATCCTCACCGCCGATTGCGCACCGGTTCTTTTTGCCGATCCGCAAGCCCCGGTCATCGGCGCCGCCCATGCCGGATGGCAGGGCGCCCTGGGCGGTGTTCTGGAGCAAACCCTGGCCGAAATGGAACAACTGGGCGCCCGGCGCAATCGCATTCACGCCGCCATTGGCCCCGCCATTTCCGCCGCCGCCTATCAGGTCGGCCCGGAATTCTGGGACCGCTTCATAGAGGCGGATGGGACCAATGAATGTTTTTTCCGCGATGATGAAGTCACCGGGCGCTATACTTTCGATCTGCCCGGATACATCATGGCGCGGCTGGAGAAGGCGGGATTGAAAAGCATCGGGAATACCGGCCTGTGCACCTATAGCGAAGAAGCCCGGTTGTTCAGCTATCGCCGCGCCACCCATCGCGGCGAGCCTGATTATGGCCGCCAGATTTCCGCCATATCCATAGCCCCCTGATCCGCAAACTGGACCGGAGCGGCAAATCGCGCTACGCATTGATAACAAGCATGGGTAGTGATTCGTTTTGCAAAACAATCCGGCAGGCTTGCATGAGGGGTTCTTTTCGGAGAAACAAGGTGAAACGCGGCAAGCTCACCTCATTCTGGGTATTCAAACTCGTGGCTGTTCTCGGCCTGGGCATACTTGGCGGTTGCCTGGGGCTGGAATCGAGCGTTGAACCCAAAACGGTTCTTGCCAACCCTTCGGCCAATCGCCCGATCTCATCGCTTGCCATCACCCAAATTGCCGGCATGCCGGAAAAGGCGGCCCACCGTTTGCGCGCCCATTTGAAAGCCGAACTGGCCAGCCGCGGGATTAGCCTGGTCAACGCGCCG
>CAZHLV010000129.1:0-9396 GCA_964533415.1 uncultured Hyphomicrobiales bacterium | reverse complement strand
CCTCCGCAGGAATGACGGTTTTGTTTGGCCCGTTAGGCTAAAAAATACTGATTAAACAGATGGTTATTCGGTTCACTCATGTAGTTTGTATCTTTCTTGAGGTTCACCCGATTGCCCTGAGGCTCCACCTGCGGGGAATTGACAAGGTCAAAAACGAATGGCTGCTGGTAACCCTCGCCTATAATTGCAAAAGAATGGCAAGACTGATAGCCGTATAATCTGCGCCAAATCAAAATCAAACCAGATAACCCCAAACCAGACAGACTGCTAAGGGAATATCCACGATATCGTGCCGGGGCTTGCGGAGTTCAAGGATGGGGGCTCAAACGAGTCTTTGCCATTTCATCAAAGGCGTTGGAAAGGTCTGCCTTCAAGTCCTCCACGGCTTCAAGCCCGATGTGAAAACGCAAGGCCTGGCCATTTGATGGCCATTGCGTGGCGGTGCGGTAGTTGGCGGGGTCAAACGGGATGACCAGGCTTTCAAAACCACCCCATGAATAGCCCATGCCAAAGAGCGTCAGGGTGTTCAGGAAGGTATTCCTGGCCGTTTTCGAACAGGGTTTGAGGATGAGGCTGAATAACCCCGAGGCGCCTGCAAAATCCCGCTTCCAGATGTTGTGACCGGGATGCGAGGGCAGGGCGGGATGCAGGATTTGCAAGACTTCCGGGCGCTTTTCCAGCCATTTGGCTATAGTGATCGCGTTTTTCATGTGGCGTTCCAGCCGCACATCAAGGGTGCGCAGGCCGCGCAGGGCAAGGTATATGTCATCAGGTCCGGCTGTCTGCCCCATGGCGTTGTGCGAATCATATAATTGCGGCCAACAGGCCCTGGTGGTGGTAATTGATCCCATCATGACATCGGAATGGCCGACAATGTATTTTGTTGCGGCCTGAATGGAGACATCCACCCCGTGATCGAAGGCCTTGAAGTATAAAGGCGAGGCCCATGTATTATCGGTAAATACGAGGACGCCCTGTTTATGGGCCGCATTTGCTATTGCCGGGATATCCTGCATTTCAAAGGTTTGGGAACCGGGGCTTTCGGTAAATACTAGCCTCGTGTTTGGACGCAGTTTTCCGGCTATGGCGGCGCCAGCCAAGGGGTCGTAATATTCAGTTTCCACGCCCAGCCGCTTCAGGATCCCGTCACAAAATTTACGGGTCGGCTCATAGACGCTGTCGGTGACCAGAATATGATCGCCCGCTTCGGCAAAGCTCAGGAGTGCGGTTGAAATGGCAGCCAGTCCCGAAGGGGTTAGCCGGGTGCCGTATCCGCCGCCAATCTGGGTGATCGCATCTTCCAGGGCATCAATGGTCGGTGTGCCACGGCGGCCATAGCTGTATTTCTGGTCATGGGCCTCCAGCGCCGCGGCATCTGGATAAAGTATGGTTGAAGCATGGTAAACGGGCGGATTGACTATGCCGAAATTACCTTCGGGGTTGCGGCCAGAAATCGTCGTTTTTGTCGAATCCTGAAAAATATCAAGAGGTTTTCCGTTGCCGGACATTGGTTGATCTCCCGTGTTTTGGCTGGCGTTTGTACTGGCCTATATCAAAACACAGGGAAATTCCAGATTTGCATGGTTTTCAGGCCAATCGCTTTAAATGCATAATTTGATGTTTTTCATCAAAAGCCCTTGACGGTGGTGGGAAAATCGCCTGTGATACGGCGCTGTGTAATGTACACATCTGTGGCCGCGGGTATTTCGCTCGTGGCCGTGAGAGAGTTTTAGCTCTGATATGGTGGGCATTTGATGTCCCGTAGCGGAGGTAGGATGAAAATCAATAGTGAGGGAAGGCTTCTCAATATGAAGAAACTAATGGTTACAGCAGCGCTTGGCGCGGCTATGGGGCTGGTTGCGAGTGCTGCATCGGCTGGTACGATTGACGATGTCAAGGCCAAGGGGCACATCCAGTGCGGTGTTAGCCAGGGGCTGCCGGGCTTCTCGAATCCTGATGACAAGGGTAACTGGACGGGGCTTGATGTTGATGTTTGCCGCGCTGTCGCCGCTGCTCTTTTTGGTGATGCTTCCAAGGTCAAGTACACGCCGCTTTCCGCCAAGGAACGTTTCACGGCGCTTCAGTCTGGCGAAATCGACATGCTTTCGCGCAACACCACATGGACCGCAACGCGCGACACGGCGCTTGGCCTGAACTTTGCCGGCGTCAATTATTACGACGGTCAGGGCTTCATGGTCCGCAAGTCGCTTGGCGTCTCCAGCGCACTTGAGCTTTCGGGCGCTGCTGTTTGCACCAATACCGGCACAACGACCGAGCTGAATGTGGCCGATTATTTCCGTTCGCACAAAATGCCGTATGAAATCGTTGCTTTTGAAAAATCCGACGAAGTTGTGCAGGCCTATAATGCCGGGCGTTGCGATGTCTATACGACAGATGCTTCGGGCCTTTATGCCCAGCGCCTGAAACTGACCAAACCGGACGATCATATCGTTCTTCCCGAAATCATTTCCAAGGAGCCGCTCGGCCCGGTTGTCCGCCAGGGTGATGACCAGTGGTTCAACCTGGTGAAATGGACCCTTTTCGCCATGGTCAATGCCGAGGAAATGGGCGTAACATCAGCCAATGCCGACGAGATGAAGAAGTCCACCAATCCGGCTATCCGCCGCCTGTTGGGCATCGAAGGCAAGTTTGGCGAGAATTTGGGCGTCAGCAATGACTGGGCCTATAACATCATCAAGCAGGTTGGCAATTACGGCGAATCGTTTGATCGCAATGTTGGCCCCAAGACACCGCTTGGGATTGCCCGCGGCGTCAATGCCCTGTGGAGCAAGGGTGGCATCCAGTATGCTCCGCCGCTCAGGTAAGTAAAGATCAGGGGGGATTGCCATGGCGGTTCCCCCTTTTTATCAAGACTAGAGCAACGCATGTTCAAGCGAACCCACTATCCGTTGCTCTATCTCCTTGATGTCGATCAGCTTGTCTGCATTCAAGCGATTCCACTTGAACGCAGGTTGATCTGAAAAAATAAAATAAAATGTGATTGCCGCGCCTGTACTGGCCGGGAAGATCGCAACACAAGGCGGGGTGGCTATGTCAGTATCAACTGAAAAGGACGAGGATTCGCGGGTTCCGTTATGGAATGACCCTCGTATTCGCGGCCTGGTTTCGCAAATTGTTCTGGTCGTGTTCATTTTGTGGTTCGGTTATCAGCTCTTCAGCAATTATTCGACGAATATCGCCAAGCAGAATATTGCCACGGGCTTCGGGTTTTTAAGCACCACGGCCGGATTTTCAATTGCCCAGACCCTGATCCCTTACACAGAAGAATCATCTTATGGGCAGGCCTTTCTCGTCGGGTTGCTCAACACGCTCCTGGTTTCAGGCGTTGGCATTTTCTTTGCCACGATTATCGGCGTATTGCTGGGGATTGCCCGTCTTTCCAAGAACTGGATTATTGCCAAGTTTGCAACCGTTTACGTGGAAACCTTGCGGAATATTCCCCTGCTGCTCCAGATTTACTTCTGGTATGTCGCCGTGCTGGGGGTTTTGCCGATGCCCAGAAATGCATCCACGTTATTTGAGTCTTTCTTCTTGCATAAACGCGGGCTTTCCATGCCCAAGCCAGTCTTTGAGACGGGCGCCATTTTTGTTTTACTGGCGCTGATTGGCGCCATTGCAATGATCTATTTTCTTAGCCGCTGGGCAAGGAAACGACAAGAAGCGACCGGTGAGCAATTCCCGGTATTCCTTTCGTCCCTCGGGCTTGTTATCGGCTTGCCGGTTATCGCCTATTTCCTCTCCGGTTCGCCGATTTCACTGGATCATGCAGTTCTCAAGGGGTTCAATTTCCGTGGCGGCATGACCCTGATTCCCGAATTCATGGCCCTGCTTCTGGCGCTGGTGCTTTATACGGCAACCTTTATCGCCGAGATTGTTCGCGCCGGCATTCAGGCGGTCTCACATGGGCAGACCGAAGCGGCCAATGCCCTGGGGCTGCGTTCGGGGCAGACCTTGCGGCTGGTGGTTATCCCGCAGGCCTTGCGGGTTATCATTCCGCCGCTGACGAGCCAGTATCTTAACCTGACAAAAAACTCGTCACTGGCCGCGGCCATTGCTTACCCGGATGTCATGCATACCTTTGCCGGGATTGTTCTCAATCAAACCGGTCAGGCGGTTGAAATCATCCTGATAACCATGGCGGTTTACCTGACGATTTCACTTCTCACATCGGCATTTATGAACTGGTACAATGCCAGAATCGCGTTGGTGGAGCGCTAGATCAATGAGCCATTTTTATATTCGAAAAGAAGATGCCCCCGTCTTGCCGCCACCCTCGTCGGTGGTTGGGCCGGTTCACTGGTTGCGCGAAAACCTGTTTTCAAACTGGCTGAATTCCATTTTATCCCTTCTGGCCATATATGTGCTGGTAACGACCATTCCGGGGCTGATCGAATATCTGTTCGTCAATGCGGTATGGGACAGCGTTGATGGCAAGGCCTGCCGCCCGGCTGGCGGCGGGGGGCCAAATCCGGCGGACTGGTCCGGAGCCTGCTGGTCGTTTACCAAGGCCAAGTTTTCGTTTTTCATGTACGGGTTTTATCCCCATGATCTGCGCTGGCGCGTTGATCTGACCGGGATCATCGGGGCTATCGGTATTGCCATGCTGCTGATCGAGGCGATTCCCTATAAACGCTGGACAGCCGTTTTCATGCTGTTTGTCTATCCGGTTATCGCGTTTATCCTGCTTTCTGGCGGGATGTTTGACCTGACCTATGTCGAGACCAATAAATGGGGCGGTATTCTGGTTACGCTGGTGGTGGCGATCACGGGGATCGTGGTTTCCTTGCCGTTGGGGATTATCCTGGCATTGGGGCGGCGTTCCAAGATGCCGGCAGTGCGTTTTGCCAGCGTATTGTTCATTGAAATCTGGCGCGGGGTTCCGCTGATTACCGTGTTGTTCATGGCCAGTGTCATGTTGCCGTTGTTTTTACCCGAGGGTGTGCATTTCGATAAATTATTGCGCTGCCTGATCGGCGTGGCACTGTTCTCAACCGCCTATATGGCCGAGGTTGTGCGCGGTGGCTTGCAGGCCATTGTGCGCGGGCAATATGAAGGGGCCCAGGCGCTTGGTTTGAGTTACTGGAAAACCATGGGGCTGATTATCCTGCCTCAGGCGCTCAAGCTGGTAATTCCGGGGATTGTCAACACGTTTATTGGCCTGTTCAAGGATACAACCCTTGTTCTGATCGTCGGTATTCTTGATTTGCTGGGCACGGTTCAGACCGGGTTGACTGACGCCAAATGGTTCAGTCCGAATACCGCGGCGACGGCTTATGTCTTTACAGCGGCCATATTCTGGATGTTCTGTTTCTCCATGTCGCGCTACTCCATCTATATGGAGCGCAAACTTCACACCGGTCACAAACGCTAGACACCGCTTGTTAAACGAGGATTTTTCAAATGAATGCACCTACAAATGATAAAAACGGCGGTATGAATGTCTCTGCGGACAATGCCATTGAATTGATTGGCATGAATAAATGGTATGGTGATTTCCATGTCTTGCGCGATATCAATCTCAAGGTGAAACATGGTGAGCGCATCGTGATCTGCGGGCCTTCAGGATCGGGTAAATCCACCATGATCCGCTGTATCAACCGCCTGGAAGAGCACCAGAAGGGCAAGATCATCGTGGATGGCATTGAACTGACCAATGATCTGAAAAAGATAGATGAAATCCGCCGCGAAGTCGGGATGGTGTTCCAGCATTTCAACCTGTTTCCGCATCTTACCGTAAAACAGAACTGCACTTTGGCGCCCATATGGGTGCGCAAGATGCCCAAGGCCGAAGCAGATGAGATCGCCATGAAATACCTGGAGCGCGTGAAGATCCCCGAGCAGGCTGATAAATATCCAGGCCAGCTCTCCGGTGGCCAGCAGCAACGTGTCGCCATTGCCCGCTCCTTGTGCATGAACCCCAAGATCATGCTGTTTGACGAGCCGACTTCGGCGCTGGATCCGGAGATGATTAAGGAAGTACTCGATGTCATGGTTACACTTGCTCATGAGGGTATGACCATGCTGGTGGTGACCCATGAAATGGGCTTTGCAAAGGAAGTGGCAAACCGGGTGATTTTCATGGATGAGGGGCAGATCGTTGAAGAAAACGAACCTGAAGAGTTCTTCTCCAATCCGCAGAGCGACCGGACCAAGCTTTTCCTCAGCCAGATCCTGATCTAAGTAAAGCCGGTTTCAATATATATCTGGTGAGTTCACCTGTTTGCCTGACCGCGCAAGAAGCGCGAAAGCAGGGCAACGCAGCCGATGCCGGCAACAACCGCACCGAGGGTTTGCGGTGTCTGTGCATGCTGCAACCAGCCATAGGCAAGAATTCCGGTGCCCGTCACGACCAGGAACAGGGGAACAAGGAAAGCCGGTCCAAGGGTTCGCACCGCGTTCTGATGCTGGTTGCCCGGATCGGTTCTCGTCTTTTTATTCATCATGAGTCCCCTTGTAAAAAACGGTTCTCCGTTAATAAATGCGGGCTTGATGAGACCATCTGCCATTTTATGGTTGGGAGTAATAAAAAAAGCCCGCAGACTATGCTGCGGGCCTCTTCATATCATGTTTTGGTTACACGATGTCTAGTAATAGTCGTATTTGCCGTTTTTCCAGACATAGAACAGGTAACCCGGAAGGGAGACATCGCCCTTCTTGTCAAAGCTCAGATCGCCAAGAACGGTTTTGAACTTGCCGGAATTGAGCGCCGGGATTACCTTGGCCGGATTGGCGGAGCCTGCGGCCTTGGCGGCCTGCGCCCAAGCCTGTACGGCTGCGTAGGTGTAGAGCACATAGCCTTCCGGCTCAATGCCCTTGGCGCGGAACTTCTTCACCAGATCCTGGGCGCCAGGATTCTTGCGCGGGTCGGGGCTGAATGTCATCAGCGTGCCTTCGCCGGCCTTGCCCGTAATGGCCCAGTACTCGTTGGTAACCAGCGCATCGCCCGATACCAGGACCGTCTTCATGCCCTGATCGCGCATCTGGCGCACGATAAGACCAGCTTCAGTGTGGTAGCCGCCAAGATAAAGCACGTCGACCTTGGCCTGTTTGAGCTTGGAGACGAGAGCGGAGTAGTCTTTTTCGCCCGCCGTGATGGCTTCATACATGACTTCCTTGCCGCCGGCTGCGTGATAGGCCTTGCGGGTTTCATCGGCCAGGCCCTTGCCGTAAGCGGTTTTGTCATGGATGATAGCAATCTTCTTGCCCGCGAAGTTCTTGGCCAGGAATTTGCCGGCGGTGATGCCCTGCTGGTCATCGCGGCCGCAGACGCGGTAAACATTCGGCCCGCCTTCATCGGTCAGCTTCGGATTGGTTGAAGCCGGTGAGATCTGGACAATGCCTTCTTCTTCATAAACCTTGGAAGCGGGGATTGAAGAGCCCGAGCAGAAATGCCCGGCCATGAAGACCACGCCTTTTGATACCATCTGGTTGGCCACGGCCACGGCCTGTTTTGGATCGCAGGCATCATCACCGATATTCAGGTGAAGCTTCTGGCCCAGAACGCCGCCAGCGGCGTTGATATCGGCGACGGCTTGTTCCGCGCCAGCTTTCATCTGGGCGCCAAAGGAGGCGTACTGGCCGGTCATCGGACCGGCGGTGGCGATTTCAATATCAGCCCATGCGGGGGCCGAGAAAGCCAGCCCGGCTGTTAGCGCCAGCCCGGCAAGTATGTGTTTTTTCATTCGTTTTCTCCCATTTGTGGTTGGTAATTTCGATTTTTATTGGCGCATGTTAGCGCATGTTGGCTATTGTGCAACAATTTTCGAGTAACGTCACGCTTTACGTTGTTTCCAGGTAAATGGACCAGTGCGGGCATAGAGCCAGCTATATTTCGTTACCATCTGGTTGGTGCGGGTGATCCGGAAGCCAAGCCCGGCCATAATCATCAAAACGGCGGTATCAACGAGATAATAATGCAACGACAAGAGCGTGCCGTCGAACAGCGCAAAATGGAAAAACCGGACAGAGGCCCCCAGCAACAGCATGAAAAAAGCAAGTTGATAGAGCGATTTCCAGCCCAGGGCTATGGCCCGGCCTGTCAGCCATGCAGCGCCGCCGCCGATCACGACCGTAAGAATAAGGAATACGAAAATTGAGTTTTCTTCATACAGGAAACCCATCGGACACTCCTCTTTAATGGTTTCTCTTCGTCGTGACGAAGAGAACAGGGTTCAACACTACACGGCTTGCAAGCGCTCTCTTATCCACCTTCCAGATAGGCGGCGCGTACTTCTTCATTGCCCAGAAGCTCTTTGCCCGTGCCGGAGATGGTGATCTTACCATTCACCATGACATATCCCCTGTGGGCAAGGCGAAGAGCGTGAAACGCATTTTGTTCAACCAGGAAAACAGTCAATCCCTGGCTTTCGTTCAATTCCCGGATGGCATCAAAAATCTGCCGCACCAGAATGGGGGCAATTCCCAGCGAGGGTTCATCCAGGAGCAAAAGCTTGGGTTCGCCCATCAGGGCGCGGCCAATGGCCAGCATCTGCTGTTCACCGCCTGAAAGGGTGCCGCCGCGCTGGGCATGGCGTTCCTTGAGAACCGGAAAAAGATCGTAAACCCGCTTCAGATTGTCATCGAAACGTTCCGGCGGGGCAATGCTGGCGCCCATCTGGAGATTTTCCAGAACGCTCATGCGGGCAAAAATGCGCCGGCCTTCCGGGGACTGGGCAATGGATGAGCGCATGATTTCATGGGTAGGCATTTTTGTGATGTCCATCCCATCGAACATGATCTGTCCACTGCGCGCCTGGGGGGTGCCGCAAATGGTCATCATGAGCGTCGATTTGCCCGCTCCATTGGCCCCGATTATGGTTACGATCTCACCTGGATGGACCTCGATATCAACGCCGCGCAGGGCAATGATCTTGCCGTAATAGGTCTCGACATTGGAGACTTTCAAAAGCGGTTCGCTCATGATCCGCTCTCCTGTTCAATTTCATCTTCCTCAACCCCCAGATAGGCGGCGATTACATTGGGATCGTTGCGAATAAACTCCGGGGTTCCATCGGAAATCTTTACACCGTAATCAAGAACCACGATGTGATCGGAGATCCCCATCACCACGCTCATATCGTGCTCGATCAGCAGGATCGAGATGTTTTCCTCATCCCGGATATTGAGCAGGAGCTGGTTCAGGTCATGGGATTCGCGTGGGTTCAGGCCGGCGGCCGGCTCGTCAAGACATAAAAGCTCAGGTCCCGTACACATGGCCCGGGCAATCTCGAGGCGGCGCTGATCTCCATAGGGCAGATCGCCCGCCGGGCTGTCGGCGCGGTCGGTAATGCCGATCTTGTCGATCCAGTAGGCGGCTTTCTCGATGGCCTTTTTTTCGGCCTTGCGGAAATGCGGCAGGCCGAAAATGCCGCCAAC
>CAZHLV010000128.1:0-2655 GCA_964533415.1 uncultured Hyphomicrobiales bacterium | reverse complement strand
GATGCGGAAATCAAGCCTCGGCGTTTGCTGCGTTTCACCGTTCCCAGACTTGTCCTGGTAGTAAAGGCGCTCATCAACCCCGCGATCTGCCACCCGCGCTTCCATGCACCCTTTTTCTCCAAGCTCCGGCGAGGTTCAGCCCCCACGCCCTGCTCTCAATACGCCCATTTCGGTATCCCTCCTGTGTCGGGGAGAAGCCATCCACCTGTTTATATCTTTAACTATACTAACTTACAGGCAAACCCGTGTAAAACAGGGGTTGCGACGAAAGAGATTGCCCATTCTTGTCGATTCTGCTTGCATCCGCCCCAAACTCTTGAAACCATGGAATCTGCGTATTTCCCGCCCCGGCGGGATCAATCATTCCGGCGAGAAACCAAAGTGAGGAACATATCATGGGGACATCAATCGGCAATGAATCAAGGGGTCCACGGTGCATTGCGCTTGTGGGCCCGTATTTGAGCGGCAAAACAACCCTTCTTGAAGCAATTTTGGAGCGCACCGGCAAGATCACCCGCGCCGGAAGTGTCGATGACGGCAATTCGGTAGGTGACAGTTCCCCGGAAGCCCGCAAGCACAAGATGAGCGTAGAACTGAACTGCGCCACCACCGAATTCATGGGGGAAAGCTTTACCTTTATCGACTGCCCCGGTTCCGTCGAATATTTACAGGAAATGAAAGGCGCCCTGCCCGCTGTTGACGCCGCCATCGTGGTTTGTGAACCCGATGAAAAGAAAATTCCCGCCCTGCAACTGGTCCTGAAGGAACTTGAGGACATGGGGGTCCCGCATTTCCTGTTTCTGAACAAGATCGACAATGCCGAAGGCCATGTCCGCACGATCCTGAAATCCCTTCAGGCCGCCAGCGCCACACCGCTTGTCCTGCGCCAGATTCCGATCTGGGAAAATGGCATTGCCACCGGTTTCGTCGACCTAGCGCTGGAGCGCGCCCATGTATACCGTGAACATGCCGCCAGCGAAGTCATCGAACTCCCCGATGCCGTCAAAAGCCGCGAGGAAGAAGCCCATTTCGAGATGCTGGAGCAACTCGCCGATTATGATGACGAACTGATGGAACAGCTTCTTGAGGACATGGAGCCGCCGCGCGACAAGGTCTTTGAAGACCTCTCCCAGGATCTTGAAGAGGGCGTCATCTGCCCGGTCTTCCTGGGCTCCGCCGCCAAGGGACACGGGATCTTCCGGCTCCTGAAAGCCCTGCGCCATGAAGCCCCGTTCATTGACCGCACCGCCGCGCGGCTGGGCGCCAGCGCAAAAACCGGAGAAACGATCATCCAGATCCTGAAAACCTACCATACATCTCACGGCGGCAAGCTCTCGCTTGCCCGTGTCCTCGCCGGAGAGGTCAAGGATTCCATGATGCTCTATGGCCCGGATGGGCTGACCGAACGGGTCTCCGGCGTTTTCACGCTCACCGGATCAGAACCAAAAAAGACAGAAGATTCAGGAACCGGCAGCACGGTAGCGCTGGGACGCCTTGACAATGTGACGACCGGCATGACCCTGTCCAGTGAGAAAGGCGGCACGGATCAGTTGCAAATGCCAGATCCAAGAGCCCCGGTTTATGCCGCCGCCGCCCATGTCATCGAGCACAAGGACGAGGTCAAATTCACAGCCGCTGTTGCCAAGATCCTGGAAGAGGACCCGGCGCTGAAACTCGACCATACCCAGGACACCAACCAGATGGTGCTCTGGGGACAGGGCGAGATGCATCTGCGCGTTGCCCTTGAGAAGCTCCAGGGCCGCTACTCCATTGGCGTCGAGTTGCAAGAACGCCTGATCCCTTACAAGGAAACCATCCGCAAGAAAACGGAAGTTCGCGGTCGCCACAAAAAACAATCCGGCGGTCACGGCCAGTTTGGCGACGTGGTAATCGAAATCCGCCCCCTGCCGCGTGGCAGCGGTTTCGAGTTTACCGAAACCATCTCTGGCGGCGTAGTTCCTCGCCAATACATCCCTTCGGTAGAACTGGGCATAAAGGATTATCTCAAGAAAGGCCCCCTCGGTTTCCCGGCGGTTGATATCGGGGTTACCTTGAAAGACGGCTCATATCACACGGTGGATTCATCCGATATGGCGTTCCGCACCGCCGGGCGCATCGCCATGCAAGAAGGCATGCCCGAATGCAAACCGGTGCTTCTGGAACCGGTCATGGCGGTTGAAATCGATATCCCTTCAGACGCAACCGCCCGAATCAACGCCATCATCTCGGGCAAGCGTGGGCATATACTGGGCTTTGACGCCAAGCCCGGCTGGCCTGGATGGGACTCGGTCAATGCCCAGATCCCGGAATCCGAACTCAGCAATCTGATTATTGAACTGCGCTCGGCAACATCAGGCGTTGGCACGTTCAAGGCCGAATTTGACCACCTGACAGAGTTGACAGGCCGCCTGGCAGATCAGGTAATCGCCTCCAGAGCCGGGGAATAACAAGAAAAAAACCGGGCCACTGCTTTTGCAGGGCCCGGTAAAGAGTTTCGCTTTGCGCTCTGAGGGAGTGTGCGCAAAACAGGGCGATACATAAGGGTACAAGATCGCCCGGGAAGCGGAAGACTTCAAATGGGGAGGGAGGAACTTCCGCTTAACAAAGTTGTCAACCAACCTGTTGTGACTAAGATGGTCGTTTAGAGCTGAATCG
>CAZHLV010000127.1:0-2229 GCA_964533415.1 uncultured Hyphomicrobiales bacterium | reverse complement strand
GGTTCCCTTTTCCCCGCGTACATCATCCAACGTGTAGGTTTTACCATCAACTCCAGGCAAAGAGAAAAACGGAGCCTTCCAGCCAAAATCACAAATCGGGGTTTCAACCGCCATATTCAAATCTCTCCATGTTTACAATTCAGAGTCTGCACAATAGCGCGTTGGCGCTGTTACGCCAATGGATGTGAAAACATGGCAGCAATTCTCATCACGTACCGCAACAGTTTTGTCACCGATATCGACATAAACGAGGACAATATCGTCGAGCTTGCGGCGGCGGGTCGGGCGCGCTGGAAAATCGAGAACGAGCAGTTCAACACGGTAAAGAATTGCGGCTATCACCTCGAGCATAATTTTGGCCATGGCAAGCAAAATCTGTCCACCCTGCTGGCCACCATGAACCTTTTGGCCTTCGCCTTTCACACCGTTTGCGACTTGACTGACGAGCTTTGGCAAAAGGCCCGCCAGGCATTCGGTGCACGCAAAACTTTCTTTCAAAATCTGCTCGTCCTGACCCGCTACCTGATCTTCCCCGACTGGCGCACCCTCATCAAAACCATCATCGACGGCAAACCGCCACCCGACTTGGCAAGCTAAAATACGAATTCCAGCAGGCACCCCCCCCAAAATGAGAATTGCTGGATCTTGAGCAAATATCTTGACGAATCTCAGGCAGCTTTCTTGATATCCTCCCCGGAATCTTCTTCCTCAGCCCGAATCACATCGGAGGCAAAAAACTCCAGCATGCGTAAAAGCTGGTCGGATTCATCAGTTGATATCTCCTGATAGCGGGTCAAAACCCGCTCAATAATGCGGCGGTGAAATGCCCGGCTGTATTCATCATCCGTTTCAACGAGCAATTCCCGGTAGGTGGAAATCGCAATCTTGAACAAGGGAAAGGCCTGCATGGGCAGCCCTGCTTTTGCATAAAGCGCACGCAGGCCAAACCCGCCCCGCCCCCTAATCATGGCGCTGACCCGGCGGCGCGGGAGATGCGCCATCAGGCTTAACGAGGCCTCTACAAACCGGACATAGCCAGCACAGGCCGAACGAAGAACAAGGGTCGGCGTAAGCTGGCCCTCGCTCATCAAGGAACGGATCAGGGTTTCAAGGTCCTCGCCTGAAACCCGCAGGGAAAGATCAAGCGTACCGTTTTCCAACGCCCCCATGGTCACCGATTTGGCGCGCCGCGCACTGGTCCAGTTGCGTTCCACCATGAGCTTGCACAAGGTCTCTGAAACATTGCTCATTAATTGCCGGGACATCACCGCCGGCAACATGCCCCGATCAATCAGGGCATCGGATATTTTTGAACTGCGTCCAAAACGCTTGATGAGATGGATCATGTCCTTGTTGTCCAGTTCAGCCTGCCGGTTCCGCGCCAGAATATAGCAGGCTTTCTCCGAACCGGCCCTGGCCAGTTCCCGGGCAACAAGAGGCGGAACGCCACGGCGAGAAGCGATCACACAGCGGCATAAATCACTCCCCCCGCGCACCAGATTTGCCAGGTCACAAGCCTCCAGCAATGGTGAAGATTTTAAAACCGGCAAGGAGACCTCTTCCGGGCTGCACGCCAGCGTGGCGACAATTTCCGGCGGCGCCTTGTCCGATTTGCTCATGAGCCGGGCAAGATTTTTACGCACGCTCAAATCAGGATCATCAACCGCGATGGCAAAAATGGCGGCAGCAAAACGCTGATCCGCCGGGGCAAGGTTCCCAGCTTCCACGGCCTTGAACAAAACCCCGGCCAGATTCTTCCGGATAGCAGGAGAAGGATCTCTGACTATCCTTAAAAGCACGTCTTTTTTGAGTGTTCTTGTCATATCCGGTCACCTTGAAAAACAACAATCAGCTTTTGAACTGCACGTTCGCAAATGAATCGAGTGGATTTTCCCAAACAAGGATTAACAAAATATTTACCGTATTTCTTGAGGTATTCCGGCAGATTCTTGTTTTTATCGCACTTCTTATCGGGAAAACCGGTTCTTATCGGGAAAACCGGTTCCTGCTTTTTTTGGAAGCGCTCTACCCCCTATTATTCATGAGGAGATCAAGAGATGGCGCAGAAATTTGATTTCACAGAGCTTTTTCGAAATGCCGGTCATACCGTGCGTATTTCCAATATTTTGAAAAAGCTCTGTGGGATCAAAGGGCAAGCCAGAATTGATCCTTCCTCATGAATAATGGGGGCTAGATCCCTCCGGGATTCCGCCCTTTCAGAAGACCGCC
>CAZHLV010000126.1:0-7500 GCA_964533415.1 uncultured Hyphomicrobiales bacterium | reverse complement strand
TTCGTGGCAAACAATCGTTCCGTTAACGGGGGAAGTATCGCCCGCGAATAATAACTATTCTGTTAATAAAAGCATGATGCAGTATGCTCAACTATACTTATAGTTGTGCTTGTCTGTTTATTTTCCTCCATTAATTGAACTTTTTATAGCAAATACAACTTATCATGGAAATCCAAAGTTCGTATCTGCCCTCTTTGCCGATGTCTGGTTCAAGGTGGATGAAGGCAAGGGGGCAAGCAGCCGGGCTTTGGCCCCGGGCTTTTTTGACATTGCAAGGGGCCCGGCATGCGCTAAGATGGGGGCGCATGAATTTGGGGGGGTTCCATGGATATCGGATCGCTGATTTCGCGCAACGGGCGCTTTCGCGCTGAGCATATTGCAGTGGATTTTGAAGGGGTGCGGCTCACCCATGCCGAGTTTGATCTCCAGGTGAACCAGCTTGCCAATGCGCTGTTGCGGGCCGGATTGAACAAGGGCGACAAGCTGGCGACGGTGCTTTCCAACTGCATGGAGCTTCTCACGCTGTACTGGGCCTGCGCCAAGACGGGAATCGTTATCGTACCGCTCAGCCCGCTGCTGCTGCCCTCCGGGCTGGCGGGGCTGATTAAGGATTCTGATTCCATCATGGTCTTCGTGGCCCCGGCCCATGCCGACAATATCGAGGCGTGCCGTGGTGAGCTTGAACAGGTCCGCAGCGACCGGTTCATCATGGTTGGCGGCGAGCGCGAGGGCTACACGCCTTACGGGGATTTCATCGCCGGGGCCGCCAATACCGCGCCGCCCGATGCCGGGATCAGGTCCGGGGACATGTACAACATCTTTTACTCCTCCGGCACCACTGGCACGCCCAAGGGAATCGTGCATACCCATTTCATCCGCGCCATGTATGGCTCGCTGTTTGCCAATGCGTGGCGGATGAGCCCGGAATCCATCGTGCTGCATTCGGGGGCGATCATCTTCAACGGGGCGTTCCTGACCCTGCTGCCGGCGTTTTACCTGGGCTGCACCTTCATCATGCATGAAGCCTTTGACGCGGGGAAATATATCCGCACCATAGAGCGGGAAAAGGTGACCCATGTGGTGTTGGTGCCCTCGCAGATCGTGGCGGTTCTGAACCACCCGGACTATGCGCCTTCAAAACTGCAAAGCCTCCAGATGCTGCAATCGGTGGGCGCGCCGCTGCACCTGGAGGTGAAAAAGCAGATCGCAAGGGACCTGCCGGGGCGCTATTACGAGCTTTACGGGCTGACAGAAGGGTTTTTCACCATTCTCGACAAGGTGGACGCGCCGCGAAAACTGGCCTCGGTGGGCTGCGAGCCGCCGCTCACCCAGGTGCGCATCGTGCGCGAGGACGGCTCGGACTGCGAGGCGGGCGAGGTGGGCGAGATCGTCGGGCGCGGCCCCTGCGTGATGCCGGGCTATTACAAGCGGCCGGACCTGACAAAGGCGGCGATCCGGGATGGCTGGCTCTATTCGGGCGACATGGGCTACATGGACGAGGATGGCTTTGTCTATCTGGCGGATCGCAAGAAGGACATGATTATCTCCGGCGGGGTGAATGTCTATCCGCGCGATATCGAAGAGGTGATCGCCGGGCATGAGGGCGTGCAGGCGGTGGCGGTGTTCGGGGCGCCGGATGAAAAATGGGGCGAGACGCCTTTTGCCGCCATCGTGCTGAAAAAAAACACGCAGATTTCCACGGCAGAGATGAAAGACTGGATCAATGCCCGGGTGGGGGCAAAGTTCCAGCGGGTTTCGCGCGTGGTGTTCTTGTCCGATTTCCCCTATAACGCGGCAGGCAAGATACTCAAACGGGAATTACGGGACCGGTATTCTCAACAAACCGCAAGCCCGGATGAAGGGATGTCATGAAACCCAACTCAACGGTTAGAATTCTGGATATCGAGATTTCCAGTTCCCGCCCCTTTACCCTGATCGCCGGGCCATGCCAGCTTGAGAGCCGGGCGCATGGGCTGGAGATGGCGGCGGCCCTGAAGGAGATTTGCGGCAAGCTGGGGATAGCGCTGATTTTCAAAACCTCGTTTGACAAGGCCAACCGCACTTCGCTGGCCAGCCCGCGCGGGCTGGGGCTTGCCGAATCGCTGGCGATTTTCGCCGAAATCCGCGACAGCCTTGGCCTGCCGGTTCTCACCGATGTGCATGTGGCCGAGCAATGCGCGGTTCTGGCAGAGGCGGTGGACGTGTTGCAGATCCCGGCCTTCTTGTGCCGCCAGACGGATCTGCTCATCGCGGCGGCAAAAACACCTTGCGCGGTGAATGTCAAGAAGGGGCAGTTTCTTGCTCCCTGGGACATGCAGAACGTGGTGGACAAGATCACCGCTTCGGGAAATGCCAATGTGATGCTCACCGAGCGCGGCGCGAGCTTTGGCTACAACACGCTGGTGAGCGACATGCGCGCCCTGCCGGTGATGAAGGCCATGGGTTGCCCGGTGATTTTTGACGCCACCCATTCGGTGCAGCAGCCGGGCGGGCTCGGCGGCTCTTCGGGCGGACAGCGCGAATTTGTCCCCGTCCTGGCGCGCGCCGCGGTGGCGGTGGGCGTGGCCGGGGTGTTCATCGAAACCCATGATGATCCCGACCATGCGCCATCGGACGGGCCGAACATGATTAACATCAAAGATATGGAGGCGCTTTTGCGGCAGCTTGTGGCATTAGATGAAATCGCCAAGGCACTTTAAGGAAATCACGTCATGATCCGAATCCTCTTTTTCTTGCTGGCCGTGATAACCGGCGCGGCTGGCGCGGGCAGCGCATGGGCCGAGCCGGTTGTCTTGCGGGTGCACCATTTCCTGGGCGAGGATTCAATTCCGCACAAGCAGGTAATTACCCCCTGGGCGCGGCGGGTGGAAAAGCAGTCGGGCGGGCGGATCCGGGTCGAGATCTACCCCGACATGCAGTTGGGCGGGCGAGCGCCCGATCTCGTGACACAGGCAAAAAGCGGCATTATCGACATCGTCTGGACCGCCGCGGCCTATACGCCGGGGCTTTTCCCGCGCACCGAGGTTTTTGCCCTGCCGATCGTGCACAGGGGCGATGCGGCAGCCACCAACCTGGCGATCCGGGACATGTATGAATACGAGCTGGAGCGTGAATATGACGGGCTGCATCCGCTGCTGATCCATGTGCATCAGGGCCATGCGCTGCACATGATGAAACCGGTGGCCGCGCTGGGTGATCTTGCAAACAAGGTGATCCGCCCGCCGGGACGGCGCATCGGGCGCTGGACGGTAGAGGCGCTGGGGGCGCAGATCACCAGGAAACGTCACCCCAAGCTGGCCAAGGCGCTGAAAGCGGGCAAGCTCGATGGGGCGCTGATGTCGTTTCACCTGGCGCAGGGCATGGGGGTTCTGGATGTTGCCAAGACCCATGTCCTGCCAGGCAAGGGACGGTTTTTCGGCACCTCGCTTTACCTGTTCTTGATGAACAAGGCGCGTTACGAGGCGTTGGAGCCGGCGCTGCGCGATGTCATTGACCGCAATTCAGGAGCCGCCTTCGCCCGCGAGGTGGGCAAGGTTTACCAAGAGGCGGGCAATGTGGCCATGGAGGCGGCCCGGGCGCGCGGCGACCAGATCATCACCCTTGACATGAAAAAGTTCGAGGCGGTGCGGATAGCCATGCTGGAGGTCCTGGGCAACTGGGCCAAGGACCTTGAAATGCGCCATATCGATGGGCTGCAACTCATCAGGAAGGCGCGCAAACTGGTGCAAAGGCACAGCCAACCGGCCAAGTAACCCGCGCAGGTCTGCTCACTCGCATTTCAAGCAAATGTGACTTTCATGTTAGAATGAAATTCCATATTCGTTCAGGTGGGCAGGGTGTACAGGAGGTTGTTGGTGAAACGGATTCTGCTTGTTATCTTCGGCATTGTAATTGCTGCGGGCGTATGGAAATTTTACATGCCGTCCGGCGCTGGCACGGTCAATCCCACCCTCGACAAAAAGCTCGACGGGCTGTCTGTCGCCACTTTTGCCGGCGGGTGCTTCTGGTGCGTGGAACACGGTTTCGAGCAGGTTCCGGGGGTGCATGAGGCAATCAGCGGCTATAGCGGCGGGATGGACCCGGCCCCCACTTACGAGACGGTTTCGGCCGGTGGAACCGGACATGCTGAAAGCGTTCAGGTTTATTATGACCCCGGGGTGATTACCTATGAGGGGCTGCTGCAAGCCTTCTGGCGAATGATAGATCCGACGGATTCAAAGGGACAGTTTTCCGACCGGGGCAACCAGTACCGCCCGGCAATTTTCTACCACGATGAAGCGCAGCGCAAGGCGGCGCAAAAATCACGCGACGAGTTGGACAGGTCCGGGCGGTTTGCGCGTCCCGTGACAATTGAGATCACGCCATTTACCAAGTTCTACAAGGCGGAGAATTATCATCAGGATTATGCCCGCAAAAACCCGTTCCGTTATGCGTTTTACACCAGCGGATCGGGGCGCTCGGACTTTGTTATCCGGACATGGGGCAGCGCCTTGAAGCTCGATTATTCGCAATACCGGCCTGCGAAGGACAAGACCAGCGCCATCTCCGGCGCGAAAACCTACAAGAAACCCTCTCGGGCGGAATTGAAAAAACGCCTGACCGCGCTGCAATATGAAGTCACCCAGGAGGACGCCACCGAACGCCCCTTCGACAATGCCTATTGGGACAATACCCGCGATGGCATTTATGTGGACGTGGTGAGCGGCGAGCCCTTGTTTTCCTCAAGGGACAAGTACAAGTCCGGCACCGGCTGGCCCAGTTTTACAAGGCCGCTGGTGGCGGAGAATATCACCCGCCGGGAAGATCGCTCCTTGTTTTCCACCCGGATTGAAATCCGCAGCAAACACGGCGATTCGCACCTGGGGCATGTCTTTGATGACGGCCCGGCCCCCACCGGGCTTCGCTATTGCATGAACTCGGCGTCCTTGCGTTTTATCCCGAAAGAACGGCTTGAAGCAGAAGGCTATGGCGAGTTTGCCAGCGCTTTTGCACAGATCAGCAAGTAATGCTCAGCCGGTTTCCTCGTCACCTTCAGGAGCCTGTCCATCAGTGGCTTTGCTGGCCCAGGTAAGATCTCGATAATCAAAACCCAATTCTATGGTGGGCTTGATGATCTTGAAATAGGGCGAGAGGTCAAAATCCCTTGGCGTGAACAAGGAATGATGGCGGATATGGTAGATCATTTTATGCGAATACCCACTTGTCATCCTGGCCCCCTCCCCGATTTCGATCCGGGGCAGGATGGGATAGCGCAGGGACTGAAAGCTCTGGGCGATCATGGTGGAGCATATGGCGCGAGTGGGCGAACCTGAACCCAGCGCCAACATGCGGCGGCGCCAGAAGGTTGGAACGGGAAAGGTGGGCAGCAGGTATCGCGCCAGATCAATGATGTTTTTCATGTCATAGCTCGTGCCCAGCCGGTCCACCATGAAGCTGACCAGCTTGCGGCAATCTTCGGGCGAAAGACCGATGGGGCGGCAAATGCGGATATTATAGGTTGCGTATTTGGAAAGCGGCGAGGCAATGGTCCCCTTGCCCAGTTCCACCTCGATCAGGCGCGGGCGCTCCGCGCCCCCTTCAGGCTCGGGCATGATATCGCCGACAAACATCGCCGCATGGGACCATGTGGACTGGGTCAGATACTTGATCGCGGTGGAAATGCGCGAGCCGCCATCAATCAGCACGATATCGCCCGGCCTCAAGACGCGGCAAAGGTTTTTTGCGTCAAAGGGCGTGTAGGGGCGGTAGCCGCTGACATCCCTTTCCAGCTTGGCGGCCAGCCATTTTCCGAATTTATCGAGCAGATTTTGAGCGATCATGATCTGAAAACCAAAGGCCAGCCAGGCGCAAGAACGCCAGCATCTTTTCCTGTTTTGCCGGCTAAAAATAGCTTTAGAGTTGATAAAACTCAATTCACGTTTATCTTGTTTTATGTTAGACTGCCCTCATGGGATTGGGTGTCAAGCATAGACCGTCATTGCGATCGCGGAAATTTGGCGCGTGGGTGGCCATTTTTGCCATGGTTTCGCAAGTCCTGTTCGGCGCTGCCCATGCCGCGGCGCTGGCGGCGGCGGCCTTTGGACCGCTGACCATCAGCCAGACCCCCAGCGCCTCTTTTGGCCTGCTTGAGATCTGCACCGCCAACGGGCTGATCCGGGTCATCCCGAACGGACCGCTCAAGGGCAAGAACTCCCAACGAAATTCCGCCGAAGACCGCTGTCATGTCTGCGCTTCGGCAAGTGCGTCGCCTTTCATTGACGCCCCGGCTGTCGCCATGGACGCGAGCGGGTTTGTCGCTGTGGTCAATTCCCCTCCGCAGCCAGCCTGCGCGCTTGTTCCGAGCATCAGCCGCGCCCACCCGATTCGCGCCCCGCCGTGCATCTGACAACAGTTTTTCAAAAAACCGCCATGGTGCCTGCCCCGGATTCCGCGTTCTTCAAGACCCGGCAAAGGGGGGAAACCCTTGCCCCATGGCGGTCTTTCTTTAGAGCGTTTCCGGTTTTGATTAAATCAAAACCGGGCTCTAACTCTTTGTTCTTACCGCACTTCTTATCGGAAAACCGGTTCCCACTTTTCCGGAAGTGCTCTAGATCAACCTCTCTTCGCCAATAATAACAACACGAACAAGGTGGCCCCGCCATGAAACGAAGAACAGCCATTATCGGTGCACTGGTTCTGATTTTTGGAGGAATTCTGACCTGGTTTGTCCTTGATTTCACCTTGACCTCCATGAGAGGTCCAAACGCATCGAAAGCAAATGCTTCAGTCTCCATCGGAGGGGCATTTGAACTGACCAACCAGGATGGCAAGCGGGTCACGGACAAGGATTTTGCCGGCAAATACATGCTGGTCTATTTTGGTTATACCTTCTGCCCCGATGTCTGCCCCACCGAATTGCAGGCAATGTCGGAAGCCCTCGACCTGCTGGGCAAGGATGCCGATCAACTCACCCCGATCTTCATCTCCATTGACCCGGCCCGCGACGGGGTGAAGGAAATGAAAGCCTATGTCAAGGCCTTCAACCCGAGGCTGGTGGGGCTGACCGGCTCGGCGCAGGATATTGCCAGGGTGGCAAAGGCCTACCGGGTCTATTACTCAAAAGTGGTGGAAAAGGGCAAGGAAGATGACAAGGATTACGCCATGGATCATAGCGCAATCGTGTATTTCATGGACCGCAAGGGCAAATACGCCGCCCATTTCACCTATGGCGCCAAGCCTGAAGTGATGGCAAAGAAAATCCGCGACATCCTGAAAAAAGACGGGGCTTGAGAGTAGTTTCTTGTTTATCACCGGGCCTCTCCCTCTTTAATTTTTACCGGGCCTCCCGCTCCCCCTCCCCACCACCCTCAGGGAGTTTGTCAGGGCAATCGGGTGAAAAAACACCCGTTTTCCAGTGGTTTCGGACGTCATTCCTGCGGAGGCAGGGATCCAAGCCGGGTGTCCAGAGCTTATAGATATCCCTTTTTGGATTCCTGCCTCCGCAGGAATGACGGTTTTGTT
>CAZHLV010000125.1:0-10022 GCA_964533415.1 uncultured Hyphomicrobiales bacterium | reverse complement strand
ACCTTGCCGTCCGCAAGACAAAACGGGGCATTTTGAAGGATGATTCTCTGGATGACCAGCGCCTTCCCCTGCCCTCGAAGATCCTATGTCAGCTGTTTAGCGAAACCGGCAGTTTACAACCACCGACCGCCGTTTACCTGCATAGGATCTTCCTGCCCTCGTCCGCTCAAACGGGCAGATTGCGGGAAGGAGCCCTGCCACAACCTTTTGGATTGCCCCAACCCCCGGCAGAGACACTCCCTCCAGCCTACTGAACATTAGCCATTTGTTTTCAGTTGGTTAGGCGTTTCCCCCAAGACGGGCACGGCTCATAATGGCCAGATTAGCTTTTGCTAATCTATTGATATTCTTAAGTTTTGCACAATTTGCCCGAGTTTGCGTTGACGACAGGAGGCGACTTCCTTTAGAGTTTATCAAGAAATCAAGAGAATCATATTTCGAGTTATCGAGATTTCTAGAATACGGTGGGGCGGTGCAGGATACTTAAACTTATGATTGTCGTTTCTATCCTTTCTCAAAAAGGCGGCGCGGGAAAGACGACCTTGTCCTTGCACTGGGCTGTCGAGGCGGAGCGCCAGGGCTTTGGTCCGGTAGCGATTATCGACATTGACCCGCAAGGCTCGGCGCGCAAATGGGCCGAAAGGCGCCGGGAAAACCTGGGCCTGGAAACGCCGATCACCATCAAGGCTGATGAAGACACGTTATGGCGCAATGATGTCACCATGTCGGACGTCATGATGGCGCTCCGGGGTGAAAGCATAAACATGGTCATCATTGACACCATGCCCCGGGTGGAGGCTCCGTGTGTTGAGGCCGCCCGGCTGGCGGATTTTGCCGTTATCCCCTGCGGTCCTTCCATTCTGGATATCGAAGCCATGGGACCATCGGTGGAGATTCTGGAATCAACAGGAACCCCGGCCGGTGTTGTTGTAACCCAGGCCCGACCAAACTCCTCTATCAATGCCGCGGCAGCAGGAAAGCTGGATTCCTACGGGCTGCAAATCTGCCCCACGCATATTGTCCGGCGGGCAGCCTTGATGGACTCACTGATTGATGGCAAGGCTGTGCAGGAGTGGCGCCCGCGCGACAAGGCGGCGGAGCGCGATATAACCAATTCATGGGTGTGGATAGCGTATCAAATGGAAAGGCTAAAAGATGAGCAGCGCAGACAAATTGGCTAGACTTAAGGTTAATGCGGGTGGTCCGCGGCCTGAGCTTGGCAAGGTCACGACACTGCGGCAGCGCAAGCCCAAACCCAAGGTTACAGGCTCGGCACTTGTGAAAAAAGGTATTCAGCTCCCCCCGGAAGTCGCCAAGCAATTTGAACTCTTGCGCGCCGAACAGGGCCGGAAGGGCTATGAGCTATGGGCAGAGGCCGTCAATCTCCTGTTGGAGGCCCATGGGCATGACACGGTGGATGTCAGCTTCTTGCGCAAATAGCCGGGCGCGAAGCAGGCTGATATCGTTGCGGTAAAATTGAAAGATCTCAGCTCTCTTCTTTTGCTGGCGGGGACTTGTCATGGGAAATGAACCGCTCAATGAATTTTACCGTTGTTGAATATAATTCAGCGGTCAATTTCTTGCCCATGGGGTGAGAGATATCCTTGATGTGGCCACTAACCAGCGCCCGCACGGTATAGACATGGTTCTCGGCAAGCCGGGCAAATTTCTCAACGACCGAATCGGGCTGGGAATCGAGATCCTTCACGCTGTCGAACAGCTTGCAAAGCGAAGCACAGGTTTCAGTGACCAGGGGATAACCGAATGTTCCCGCCTGCCCTTTCAGGTCATGGGCAACCCGAAAAAAATCATTTCCCGCCTCTCCGGTGATGCCTTCCTTTTCGGCCCGCTCCTGCGCCTTGCTCAGGCGCTCAACCTCATCGGCAAGCCAATCGTCAAATTCGACCGAAAGCTCGTTGATCGCTGCTTCGGCGCGCGCCACCGCTTCCATGTCGATGCCATCGCCACTGCCTATCACCTTGACCTTGGTCTTCAGGTGATTGGGCGGGGTAATCATCTGAAATATCGTATCTTTTTGTTCCTCGGCCATGTTCTTCCCTTAACAAATACCCTGTTCCAAGGATACATATGGTTCCAAAATCGGCAATTGTCTATACAACGACCTTAACCCGATCTGCTTCATCGTCAAGCAACGCCCGATTATCCTGCTCGCGGCGCCCTTCCCCCTTGAAGTTTTTTTTCTGGCGGCGGCGGCAGGGACCGAAATATCCCTTGGCCTTCACAAATGGCCGCGGCATTTCCACGATACTCTGAATGCGCTCGTAAAGCGCTGTTGCGGAAATCGGCTTGGCGAGGAATTCGGTCACTCCGGCATCGCGCGCCTGCTGAATTCTCCTTTTTTCAGTATATCCGGTCAACATGATGATCGGGAGAAAAGGAGTTCGTCCGTTCGGATTACGGATGAATTGCACCAGTTCTATCCCGTCAATGACCGGCATGACCCAATCGGCAATCAGGATATCGGGTTGCTGGCTTTCAACGATCTCAAGCGCCACAGCGCCATCTTCGGCTTCATAGATTTCACGGGCGCCCAGGGAATGTAAAATGGCGCGAACGATACGGCGCATGTGGGTGTTGTCATCGGCAATGACGAAACGCATCCTGTCAAAGTGCATGCTGCCCATGGTGTCTCGTCTTTTGCGCTCTTTTATCTGCAATCAAGCCAGTACCTGCAATCAAGCCAGATCATTAAACCGATACCTTGAGCATAAACGCCGAGGCTTTGATAATTGGTTAAGGTTCACCTGGAATTTAACCCTTCAGATCAACCTGCGTTCAGAGCAATCGGGTGAAAAAACACCCGTTTTTTCCGGTGGTTTCGGACGTTATTCCTGCGGAGGCAGGAATAACGGTTTTGTTTGGCCCGTTATGCTAAAAAACACGGATTAAACAAATGGTTATTCGGTTCACTAGAGCACTTCCGGAAAAGTGGGAACCGGTTTTTTCGATAAGAAGTGCGGTAAGAACAAAGAGTTAGAGCCCGGTTTTGATTCAATCAAAACCGGGCTCTAATGTAATTTGCATCTTTCTTGAGATTTACCAGATTGACCTGAACCTGCGTTCAAGTGGAATCGCTTGAATGCAGGTTGATCTAGCGCGCCGGTTCGAGGCTGTTTTGCCTGCATTTTTTCAGTATAAAAACTGCTCCCGCAGGATGCGTTCATCCAGGTTATGCCCCTCGTCAAACATCATGAGGGCGGAATGGCTCTTGTCCTCGCCTATGGTGACACTGGCAGCATTACGGGTTTCCTTGGTGTCAGCCGTGGCGCTAACAGGGCGCTTTGCGGCCTCCAGAACCTCGATGTTGACACTAGCCTCATGGGGCAAGATCGCACCGCGCCAACGGCGGGGCCGGAAGGGCGAAATGGGGGTGAGCGCCAGAAGCGGCGTGTTGATGGGCAGGATCGGCCCTTGCGCCGAGAGGTTATAGGCGGTGCTGCCCGCCGGGGTGGCCACCAGGACACCATCACAGATCAACTCGGCCATGCGCTCCTTGCCGTCTATGGAAATTTTCAGCTTGGCGGTCTGGTGGGTCTGGCGCAGCAAGGAGACCTCGTTGATGGCCAGGGCGTGGTGTTTTTCACCGTCAGTATCAATCACCTCCATATGAAGGGGGTGAATTTCGGTCAGTTCCGCATTTTCCAGCCGTTGCAACAGGTTTTCCTCGTTGTACTCGTTCATCAAAAAACCGATCGAGCCGAGATTCATGCCGTAAATGGGCACCTGCTTGTCCATGAAGCGGTGAAGGGTCTGGAGCATCAGGCCATCCCCGCCAAGGGTGACGATGATATCGGCCTCTTCAGGGGGCGCTGCGCCGTATTTTTTCTTCAGCCGCCGGGCGGCCTGACGGGCATCTTCCACGTCGCTGGAGAGAATGGCGATCTTTTTGGTATTCATTGGATTTGGCCTTTACGCCGCAACATGGCAGATTACCGTTTTCACCCTTACGAGGTCAGCCATGGACAAAGATAAAGACGATATTGTTTTCATTTATACCACATTCGCGGCAATGGAACAGGCCAGAGCATTGGGGGAAAACCTGGTTTTGGAAAAACTGGCAGCCTGTGTGAATATCTTCCCGGGCATGGTCTCGCTTTATGAGTGGGAAGAGCAGATGCAATCGGAAAATGAAGTGGCCATGATTATCAAGACCCGGCGGGGAAAATGCGAGGATGCATTCCGCCGCATTGGAGAATTGCATCCTTACGATACCCCGGCGATCCTCGTTCTTCCCGTTGAACATACTGAAGAAGCTTACAAGGCGTGGCTGATTTCCGCGACCGGGGGTTAAGGTTTATCCACCGGTATGGGACATATGGCGCGAAAGGGCCGGTTTGCCCCCTTCCCGGTCGAACTTGAAGTCATGCCCCTCGGGCTTTCTGGCTATTGCCCCGGTGAGCACCTTGCCGAGAGCTTCATCATCAAGCCCGGCGCGCAGGGGCGTGCGCAAATCGGCAGAATCTTCCTGCCCCAGGCACATGTAAAGGGTTCCGGTGCTGGTCAGGCGCACCCGGTTGCAGCTTTCACAAAACGAATGGCTCATGGGGGTGATGAAACCGATGCGCCCGCCGGTTTCCTTAACTTGCGAAAATCGCGCCGGCCCGCCAGAGCAAAACGGGATATCGCTTAACGTATAGCGTTTGGCCAGATCTTCGCGGATTTGCGAAAGGGGCAGGTATTGCGCGGTGCGGTCGCCGCCGATCTCGCCCAGCGGCATGGTTTCGATCAGGGTCATGTCCATGCCCTTGCCATGCGCCCAGGCCATCATGTCGGGAATTTCCTCTTCATTGATGCCTTTCAGCGCCACGGCATTGATCTTGATCTTCATGCCCGCCTTTTGGGCGGCATTGATGCCGTCCAGAACCTGGTGCAGATCACCGCCCCTGGTAATTTGCGCAAATTTTTCCGGAATAAGGGAGTCGAGCGAGACATTGATGCGCTTTATACCGCAACCAGCCATTTCATTGGCATATTTGACCAGTTGCGAGCCATTGGTTGTCATTGTCAACTCTTTGAGCGCGCCTTTGCCCAGGTGGCGCGAGAGGGCGCGCACCAGCCACATCAGGTTGCGCCGCACCAGCGGTTCACCGCCGGTGAGACGGATTTTTGTCACCCCCTTGCGGATAAAGGCAGCGCAAAGACGCTCGATTTCTTCCAGGGAGAGCAAATCCTTGCGTTTCAGGAACGCCATTTCCTCGCCCATGCAGTAAAAGCAGCGAAAATCACAGCGATCGGTTACCGAAACCCGAATATAGGTTACCGCGCGGCCAAAGGGGTCAATCAGCTTGCCTTCTTGCGCCGGGGTGGTTGAAAATGCGCTGTCTTCCAGCGCAGAGGCCGGGGATGGCGTACTCGTCTGGTCCACGTAACTCTCCTGTTTCTACCTTGCGCCCGTCTTTCGCGGGGCTTGTGAGGACAATCTACATGGCTCTCAGGCACAGTTCAACCGGATGCGGCGAATGGTCCCCGCTCCGGAAAGCTGCCTGGCCGTTCAGGAAGCATGCCGGAAAGATGCAGGAAGAGCTGCGGAAGGCTGGCGGACTTCAGGCAGTTTCCATGAGTGGCGGGAAAAAGAACCGGTCGGAAATTTCACAGGCTGGAACGGGACGCGAGAACAGATAGCCTTGTCCCAGATGGCCGCCGGCGGCCTTTAGCGCTTCCATCTGCTCACGGGTTTCAATGCCCTCACAAACCGAGTGCAAATCAAGCACCGAGCACAGCCCAAGAATGGTCTTGATGATATTGTGCATTTTCTTGCTGGTGCAGACATCATCGACGAAACTCTTGTCAATTTTCAGCTTGTTGAGCGGCAGATCCTTGATCTGGCTGAGGCTCGAATAGCCGGTTCCAAAATCGTCAAGCGATATGGAAATTCCGACTTGCCTGAGATTTTCAACCATGCGAAGGGCGCCTTGCATGTCTCTCATCACCGCTGTTTCGGTCAGTTCCGCTTCAAAGCGGTGCGGGGGCAGACCGGCCTCGTTCAGGATCGCCAGGATGGTCAGGGCGAAATTCGGATTGCAGACCTGCTCCGCCGAAAAGTTGAACGCGACCTTGATATCCGAGGGCCATGTGGCGGCAACCGCAGCGGCCTTGCGCAAAAGATTGACCGTCAAGGGCTCAATCAGCCCTTTCTCCTCTGCCAGCGAGATAAAGACATCGGGCGGGACGAACCCGCGTTCGGGGTGAACCCACCTGGCAAGCGTTTCAAAACCGGCATATCTCCCCGTCTGCAAGTTTACGATGGGCTGGAAATAGACTTCGATCTCATCTTTCTCTATGGCCGATTTCAGGTCGATCAGGAGCCGGGAACGTTCCAGGATATCTTTTTCAAAATCCATGGTAAAGATGCGGGTTTTGCCACCGCCATTGACCTTGGCCTTCTTTTGCGCCTGGGCCGCCCGTTTCACGAGTTGACTGGGCTTCGTCCCCGCCTCCGGATACAAGGCAACGCCAATGGACGCTGAAATGCGAATTTCCTTCCCCTCGATATAAAATGGCGCTCTCAACGCATTGTGGATATCATGGCCCAGTTTTTCAGCCTCATCCTCAGTCGTGACGCGATAAGCCTGGATGTGGAATTCATTACTGCTCAGGCGGGCAACCAGACCCGAAACGCCGATCAGTTTTTCCAGGCGCTGCCCGGCTTCTACAAGAACCTGATCCCCGGCTTCATGGTTGAACAGGTTGTTGACATGCCTGAAGCCATCCAGGTCAAGTATGAAAACAGCCATCTTCCGCTTCAGAGCCTCCGCATCTTTAACCTTGCGGATCAACTCGTCCCGGAACATTTGCCGGTTGGCCAGTCCGGTCAGATGGTCGCTATAGGCCAGCTTGTGAACTTTTGCATGCTTTTCCTTCAACTCGCTCCGGGAATGCACGAGGGATGCAAACGCACGATAAGAGTTGAACAGAATATAAACCGTCAAGAGCGACAGGGAAATGTACCCAATGGATACAGTTGACAACACATTGTCCCGGCTCATCAGAAAAGCACCCGCCATGGGGACGGAGGAGGCGAGAACCGAGGCCATCGAGGCCAGGGGGACAGAGGACATCGCGTACCCCGCAACACCCACGGTTCCCCATAACAGGATCGCGGATAAAGCCTGGGTGTGAAGCTCGCCATATTGCATGAGCATGATGGCAAGGAAAGAAAAATAAAGGCTAAGGACCGGCGACATGATAATCACCATCCAGATGTCTTTTTGCCTATCCTTGAATGTATGATCTTCAAAAAACTGGCGCACTTTCATCCAGTGCCAGAAACGCCAGAATGAAAAGAGCAGGGCAAAACCGGGAAGGTAAAGGATAACCCAGGCCGGAGCAGTGTTCATATTGAGGGCGATCAGGCAAATTATCGAGGTGATGCCCGCCACATATAAACTGGGCAACAGCTTGGCCAAAGCCTTGTGCTGCTCATAAACGAGTTCTTCCGAGCTTAAATTGCATGGACAAAAATCTTTTTTGAGATCGCCGAGAAAAGACACCGTGTAAAACCCCCGAAAGCTACGGGGACACATTCTCATGCAATCGTTAAAATCTGCTGAAAAAACAAATATTAACCGGGTGTTTCATGCTTTATTATACAGCGTCTATTGAATGGGATGAATATCCCCGCCGCCAAGGGGGCGCGGCGCTCCGGTTGTGCCGGGCAGGCTGAGGCAGAGCCCCTTTACGGCGCGAATGGCGAGAAAGGCAAAAGCTTCCGCCTCCAGTGCATCACCGCGCCAGCCAAGCTCTTCAGCAGAGCAGATATTGCCCGGCAGAGCCTCATCCAGCGCTTTCATAATCGACGGGTTGCGCCGCCCGCCACCACAAATAACCCATGTTTCCGGCGATTTGGGCAAATGCGCAAGAGCAGCTTGCACGGAACGGGCGGTAAAAGCGCACAGGGTTGCCGCGCCGTCGGACAGGGAAAGATGCCGCAACGGATCAGCAGAAAATGTATTCCGGTCGAGAGATTTTGGCGGCCTGATTTTGAAGAAAGGATGGGCAAGCAAATCCCTCACAATGTCTTCATCAACCCGCCCGGCGCGGGCCAGCCTTCCATCCTTGTCCATGGCCGCGCCGGTATGTTTAAACACCCAGTCGTCCAGAAGCGCATTGCCCGGGCCGGTGTCAAAGGCCAGCAAATCGTGACCGGGACTTACAATAGTGGCATTGCCAACACCGCCCAGGTTCAGTACGCCGACCGGAGAGGCCAGCCCGGCGGCCTTGACCAGAGCCTGGTGATAAAGCGGGGCGAGCGGCGCGCCCTGCCCGCCGGCGGCCATGTCGGCCTTGCGGAACTGGTCAACCACCGGGATTTGCAAATCCGCGGCCAGGGCGGCGCCATCGCCCACCTGGAGAGTAAAGCCACGTTCCGGGCGATGCACCAGCGTCTGGCCGTGAAAGCCGATCAGTTCGATATCTCCCGGCTCCAGAGCGGCGGCATCGAGCAATTCGCGCACGGCATTTGCATGGGTGGCGGTTATCATCCGGTGGGCGGCGGTAACGCATTCCGGCCACCGGGAAGCCGGATCAAGGCCTGCCGCTTCCTTCATGGCGGCGCTGATGATCTTGCGTTCGTCTTGGCTGTAGGGGCGTTCATGGACCGGGCCGTGATGGAAAATGCGCTCCCCGTCCGAGGTCAGGATGGCCGCGTCAATGCCGTCCATTGACGTACCGCTCATGAGGCCGATGGCGGTCAATTTACCTTGTATGAAATTCGCCTCGTGCATTTGTCGTCCCGGACTGCTAAAACCTCCCGCAAGTTTGCAAACTGAAACAAGATGACGAAATGAGCAACATCAAATCCCGATTTTTACGCGACATGGATGCGCGCGGTTATATTCACCAGTGCTCCGATCTTGAGGCTCTTGACGAAGCTGCCTCAAGCGGAATCATCACCGCCTATATTGGCTTTGACTGCACCGCGCCCTCGCTGCATGTGGGCAATCTGCTGGGCATCATGATGCTGCGCAAATTGCAGCTTGCCGGACATAAACCCATCGTGCTGATCGGCGGCGGCACCACCAAGGTGGGAGATCCTTCGGGCAAGGATGAAACCCGCAAGCTGCTGGATGACGAGCAAATCGGCAAGAATATCGACAGCATCAAGAAAGTGTTCTCGCATTTCCTGAACTTTGACGACACGCCCACCGGGGCGATCATGGTCAATAATGCCGAATGGCTGAACTCGCTCAACTATATTGATTTCCTGCGGGACTATGGCAAGCATTTCACCTTGAACCGGATGCTGAGTTTCGACTCGGTCAAGCTGCGGCTTGAGCGCGAACAGCCGCTCACCTTTCTTGAGTTCAATTACATGATCTTTCAGGCTTATGATTATCTTGAACTGAACCGGCGCTACGGCTGCACCTTGCAGATGGGCGGCTCGGACCAGTGGGGCAATATCATCAACGGCATCGAGCTTGGCCGCCGCGCCGATGGCAAGCAGCTTTTCGCCCTCACCACCGCCTTGCTGACCACATCCTCGGGCGCCAAGATGGGCAAATCGGTGAGCGGCGCGGTGTGGCTCAATGACGATATGCTCCCGGCTTATGATTACTGGCAGTTCTGGCGCAACACGGAAGACGCCGATGTGGGCCGTTTCCTGCGCCTGTTCACCGAATTGCCGCTGGACGAGATTGCCCGGCTGGAGGCCGCCGAAGGGGCCGGGATCAACGAAGCCAAGAAGATCCTCGCCACCGAGGCCACCGCCATGGCGCATGGCCGGGAAGCGGCGCAAAAGGCGGCGCAAACCGCTGCTGAAACTTTCGAGGCCGGAGCGGCCAGCGCCGGGTTGCCCACGGTAGAGATCCCGGCGGCGGAGCTTGAGGCCGGGCTTGGGGTGCTCAACGCCTTTTGCCGGGCCGGGCTGGCGGCCTCCAATGGCGAGGTGCGGCGGCATATCAAGGGCGGCGGCGCAAGGGTGAACGATACGGCGCTCAGCGATCCCAATGCGGTTCTTGCGGCTGACGATGTCTCGCCGGAGGGGGTTATCAAGCTCTCCATCG
>CAZHLV010000124.1:0-4410 GCA_964533415.1 uncultured Hyphomicrobiales bacterium | reverse complement strand
TAAGTACGATCTTCAAGAGATGAATTGGCAGACGGAAACACAAATCCAAATGCTAGTTTTCGGTGACCTTGGGTAATGCGTTACTGGGCGGGATGGATTTTGCGATTTCACGGCGGGCGATTTCTATGGTCAGGCGCTTGGCGGCCTTGACTTCCATCTTGGCCATGATGGCGGCGATTTTGCGCTCTTTCATGCGTTCAGCGACTCCGACAAGCACCCCCATCTGGAGCGAATTAAAAATCCTGGCGGCTTCCTTGGGTTTCATTTTCTCGTACATGCTGACCAGCTTCTTGAAGCGGTTGGTGTTTTCTTCAAAATTTTTCCGGGCAAGATTCGTGACTCGGCTTTCCAGCTTCTTAAGCTCCCGGATACGCTCTTCCACCTTCTTTTCCGCTGCTGCAATCAGGCTTTCACGCAAGTCCAGCCCCTTTTCACGTTTTTCAAGGGTGATGCGGCGCTTGGTTAACCCCTCCTTGAGGGCGATGTCTGATTTGCTGGGCTCACCCTTGTTTTGCCGGGCGGTCAGGTTTTCCCCCCGGAACAACTTGTCAGTCTCTTCTTGCCCCTTGATCTCCTTTGCCTTGATCTCCTTGCGGCTCATCTCTTCTTTTTGTTTTTGACCACGCAGTTTCAATTGCTGCTCCCGCAGGCGCCCGGCCGCATCGGTTGCCCCTTGCGCGGAAGCCGTGGATATGGAGACCATTGGAGCCACAACGCCGGAGATAAGGGCAACAATTTTTACACAAAGCAGCCCGGTAGTAAAAAACAACACGGCGGGAAAGAGATATTTTCGCATGGGTTTTTTCCAGAGTTTTTCACGTTTTTCCAGATTTTTTCGACCTTATCTGGCGCTTTGCAATATTTGCTGCAAGGATATGGGAGATTCCTCAGCTTCGGCTGCGGGTGGGGTGGCCGGGCGGTTCACGGGGCGGGCAAAAGCAGGTTCAACCTTTTTGCGGCGGGCATTATGCACATCCAGAACGGCCACGTTATCGGCAGGTTCCGAGCGCCGGGGGGAGGATTTTACGGGTTCGGCGGCGCGCGCTGAAGGCGTACTCAGCCTGGCGGCGATATTGCTGCCGGTTTCCACCATGAACGCCAGTTCATCGGAAAGCGAGCGGGCCTTGCTCAGCTTGCCGCCCAGATCGCCCTGGGCTGCTTGCGAGGAAACTTTCAGCCCGGCAACGGCTTCTTCGGCATTTTTCGTGGCGCTGTTGAGATCGCCGACCAGCCCGGAGAGCAATTTTTGCTCGGCCTTGAAACTGCGGATCCGGCGATCCAGCACCATGCAATATATGATGGTCGCCACCAACAGCCCGGCAACAACAGCATCGAGAACCATCCCGGCGATTTCCATCATCGGACCTCCTCCATTTCATTTTGATTTTCAATATGATGCTCCGGCATCAGCGCACCGCGCCGCAGGGCAAATTCCTGATCGACACGGATTGCAATCCGGTCTTCCTTTTGCCCCATGCGGCCGGTGGTCAGGGCGATTCCGCCACATCTCAGGCTTACCGGGGATTCGGGCGTGCATTCCAGCATGACGGTTTGCCCGACTTTCAGGTCCATGACCTCGCCCAAGGGCATGAGGCGCTCTTCCAGAACCGCTTCAAGCTGGACTTTCGTGGCCCAGATTTCCGAGGCCAGGTGCTCTTCCCACATGGAATCCCGGCCAAATTTCTCGCCCATGAACCCTTGCAGGAGCAAATCGCGGATGGGCTCGAAGGTGGCGTAGGGAATCATGAATTCAACATTGCCGCCGCGATCTTCCATGTCCACCCGCATCTTGACCAGAATAGCGGCATTGGCAGAACGGGCGATGGCGGCAAAACGCGGATTGGTCTCCAGGCGGTCAAGCACGAAATGCACCGGGGTGAGCGGCTCAAAGGCAGCTTCGACATCTACCAGCACGACCTCGATCAGGCGCTCGATCAGCGAACTTTCGATGGTTGTATAGGGGCGCCCTTCAACCCGGGTGATCTTGGTGCCCTGGCGCCCGCCAAGCAGCACGTCGACGATCGAGTAGATCAGGTTCGATTCTACCGTAATCAGTCCGAAGCTGTCCCATTCCTCGGCCTTGAACACCGCCAGCATGGCCGGCAGGGGAATGGAATTGAGGTAATCGCCAAAACGAATTGAGCTGATATTGTCAAGTGATACTTCAACATTGTCAGAGGTAAAATTGCGCAAGCTTGTGGTCATCAACCGCACGAGACGGTCAAAGACGATCTCAAGCATCGGCAGGCGTTCATAGGAAACCAGCGTCGAGTTAATGATCGAGCGGATACCATTACGGTTCTGAGCCTCGTCGTCATCGAGATTAAACCCAAGCAGGCTGTCGATTTCTTCCTGGTTGAGGATGCGCTCGGTATTGCTTTGCGCGGCGACATCTTCTTCCGGGTTATCCCCCATGGAAGCCCATTCGGCGGCCAGGTCATCCTGATCTCCGCCGCCCTCGCCTTCTTCCTCATCGAGCATGGCCCCCCATTCATCGGCCATGGCATCATTGGGATCGGCGTTTTCAGCCTCTTCATCGGTCTCGGCACCCCAGGCGGCCGCCATGGCGTCTTGATCGATATCGTCATCCATAATCATATCTTAACGGCACCTTTTACTGAACAATGATTTCCCTGAAGAGGACGGCGCTGGCCTGTATCGGGTGAACCTTTGAATTTACCCGCTTGAGCAATTCGGATTTCAGCCGAAACAAGCCGGCAGAACCTTCCAGGTCGTCACGGCGCAACTCTCTTAAATAGACCTGAAAAATATCCAGAATGGCCGGCTCATAGGGTTTCATGAACGAAACATCGAGCTTGGTGGGCAACTGAATCGTGACCCGGACCTTCAGGAAATGCGCCTTGCCCTTTTCCGAGGCCAGGTTCACAACCATCTCGGGAAGATCATAATACCCTGATTTTGCAACCTTCTTTACGGTTGCTTTTTCCGGTTTGCCCGAGCCGCCAAACAGGCCAAAATACCAAGCGCCGCCGCTGCCGCCAGCAAGAAGCAGGATGACCCCGGCAGCCATTATCATGATTTTCCTGCTCGGAAGCCGGCTTTTCTTTTCCTCGCCGTCTTCGGATTCCTCATCCTCGATATCTTCGTTGTCCTTGATATCCCTGGCTTCATCAACCATGTCGACCCGCTTTTCTTTTCAAACCCGCGCAAAACCGTAAATGCAGTCTGAACTTAAGGCATTCATGGTTAACGAAACCTTAGGGAAGCGGCCTTACCCGGCATTTTTTTCCGGGCAGTTTTTTCCGCCCAAGCCTGACAATGGCGCAGGCGACCCGGTCATTCCCTTGTTTTTCCAATGGTTTTTACTTGGCACGGAACATGCTTAACAGAATACGAAGACAGCCTTGCCCCGTCTTGGGCTTTTGATGGAATAACGAATATGCAAAATGCACTGCTCATTGGCCTTTCGCAACAAGCCGCGTTGCGGCGCGAGATGACCGTGATTGCCAATAACCTGGCGAATATGAATACTTCCGGGTTCAAGAGCGAACGCCTGTTATTTGAAGAATACGTGATGCCGGTTGCCCGGGATCATAACTGGCGCGCCGGATCAAACCGGCTGTCCTATGTTCAGGATGGCGCAATCTTGCGAAATTTCGAACCGGGCCGCATGAAGCGAACCGGCAACCCGCTTGATGTAGCCATTAATGGAAAAGGCTGGTTTGTCGTCCAGACGCCTGATGGCGAGCAATATACCCGGAACGGGCATTTCAACATCAATGCCGATGGAACACTGACCACCTCGACCGGGAACCCGGTGCTGATTGAAGGCGGGCTGATTACCTTTGGACCCGATGAGACGGATTTTTCCATATCCAGGGATGGCATGGTCAGCAGCAGCGCCGGTCAGAAAGGCCGCCTGCGGATCGTTGAATTCGAGAATGAGAACAAGCTGAAAAAACAAGGCAACAGCCTGCTTTCCAGCGAGGAGCCGGGATCGCCGGCAAAAACGGTCAACCTCATCCAGGGGATGCTGGAAGATTCCAATGTCAAACCGGTTGTCGAGATGACCCGCATGATTGAGGTGCAGCGCGCCTATACCCGCGCCAGCTCCATGCTCGACAAGGAGCATGAACTGATGCGGGACACCATCAACAAGCTGGGCCGTGCGCCGAACTAAACGGATCGAGCCGAGGGAGAAAACGAGATGCAATCACTGAATATCGCCGCCACGGGCATGATGGCGCAACAGCTTAACGTCGAGGTGATATCCAATAATATCGCCAATATGCGGACCACCGGCTTCAAGAAACAGCGGGCCGAATTTCAGGACCTGCTGTATCAGAACTTGCGCCGGGTGGGATCGTCATCATCGGAAAGCGGCACGATTGTGCCCTCCGGGGTGCAGATCGGCGGCGGGGTGCGCACCGGCGCAACCTACCGGATCAT
>CAZHLV010000123.1:0-2663 GCA_964533415.1 uncultured Hyphomicrobiales bacterium | reverse complement strand
GACCGCCCCTGCCGGGGCATGCCCCGGCGGGGGCGCACGGCGCAATCTCCAACAAAATTTCCAGACGTCAGGTTACAGTACCAGGGCGTGGGGGCTGAACCTCGCGCGGAGCTTGGAGAAAAAGGGTGCATGGAAGCACGAGAGGCAGATCGCGGGGTTGATGAGCGCCTTTACTATCAGGACAAGTCTGGGAATGGTGAAACGCAGCAAACGCCGAGGCTTGATTTCCGCATCAGGGGTGCATTGGCGCTTTCCCTGAAAGGTGAGGAAGCCTGGCGCAAAAGGTCTCCGGCTCTGACTCAACTGGTGGAGATGGATCCCTCAAATTCGTATCCGGAAGTGGTATTCTCCACCTATTCGGGTGGAGCGCATTGTCCGGCTTTTTACGCCGGACCGGATATCTGAAGAAATAGGACGTTTGCTTTTTAACGCACCCGGTAGCCCTGATGGCAGGCGATGCACGCGCTGGTGATATTGCCAAGGGCTTTGTAAACCTTGCGCTGGGCCTGTTTTCCCGGATTTAGCTCGGCGTTTTGAGCCGCGATTACAAAGCGGCTGGCGGCATGGTGCATTTGGGTCCCCGCCGCAGCCATGCCTTCGGGCATGAACTTGGCGATATGCGCCGCGCCGTGCAATTCAAGGGAGGACATGCCGAGCCGGGTTTCGGCGATCTTGCCCGCAGCGTCGGCATTGCCCTTGGAGAGTTCACTTAGTATCTCGTTCAGGGCCTCCAGGTGATCGCGCATATTGGCCAGCATGTGCTGTTCCATCATGGGGGGGAATTTTACCATGATGCGGGTGTCTTCGGCGGCGCTCAGGGGCTGGATTCCGATGCTCAGCAATATCGCGATGCACAGGGTTTGGCGGACAGGTTTCATGTTCTTGTTTCCTCGTGTTCTGGTGGCTTGGTATGAAGGTCAAGCTATCCATGATCTCGCTAATCTGTTATGATTAGAATCATAACTTGGAGAAGTTCTTTTGCTTTCGCATTCCCGTCTATTTGAGCAGCGCCTGAAAGGCACGATGCGCGAGAGGAGCTTGCAGGCCGGAGAGGCGCTGTTCATGTCGGGGGATGCCTCGCGCGGGTTGTTTATCTTGCTTTCCGGGCGAGTGCGGCTGGTTCGCCGGTGTCTTGAAGGTTGCGAGGTGATATTGCATGTGCCGCGCATTGGCGAGAGCTTTGCTGAGCCTTCAATTTATTCAGATATCTACCATTGTGATTGCATTGCCGATATTGCCAGCCGCGTTACGCTGGCGCCAAGGCAGGTTTTATTGCGTGAGCTTGAACGTGAACCGGCTTTTGCCGCGATGTTTGCGCGTCATCTTGCCGAGCAGGTGCGCCAGTTGCGTGCGGCGCTGGAGTTGCGCAATATTCGCAGCGCCGAACAGCGGGTCATCAGCGCCTTGAACCTGAAGCGCAAGGCGGGGGAAGATCAAGTGCGGGTCGAGCCCAGCCTGAAGGCCTTTGCCGGTGAAATCGGGCTGACTCACGAAGCGCTTTATCGTACATTGCGAAAACTGGAAGAAGACGGGGCGCTGAGCCGGGAGGGCAAGGTGATCCGGCTTCGGGGAGGTGAGGCATGAGCGAAGTATTTGACCGTAAACAACACTGGGAACAGGTCTATGCGGGGAAATCTCCTCTCGAGGTGAGCTGGTTCCAGGTGAAACCGGAAATTTCTCTCAAGCTCATTCAGAATACCGGTATCGCCAAGGATGGGTTTATCATTGATGTTGGCGGCGGGGCTTCGGTTCTGGTGGATAATTTGCTGAGGCAAGGTCATGAAAATCTGGCGGTTCTGGATATTTCCGCCGGTGCGCTTGCGGCAGCCCGGGAAAGGCTGGGCGAGAGGGCCGGGGATGTTGAATGGTTTGAGGCTGATGTCACCCGGTTTTCTCCGCCACATGCCTATGCCTTGTGGCATGACCGCGCCGTGTTTCATTTCCTGACCGAACAGGCGGACCGGGAAAAATATCTCCGGAGTCTGGAAAAAACCCTGCCTCGTGGCGGCCATATAATTATTGCGGCCTTTGCCATTGGCGGGCCGGAAAAATGCAGCGGTCTGGATATCGTGCAATATGATGCGCCCGGATTGCTGGACGTGTTGGGTGAGGGCTTTGCGCTTGTTGAGGAAATGCAGGAGACGCACGTTACCCCGGCAGGCGGGGCGCAGGAATTTTCCTATTTCCGGCTGGTGCGCTTGTAAGGCGAGGATAGCGCCACCCCGGCAAGATCCGGGGTGGGTTTTTTCTGTATTGTTTTATTTCAGGCTGGCACAGAAACGCTGGATGCGCTGGCAGGCCTCGGTGAGCGCCTCGGTGGAGGTGGCGTAAGACACCCGGAAGAAGGGCGAGAGGCCAAAAGCCTCGCCGTGAACCACCGCGACGCCTTCATCCTCAAGAAGCGCGGTGGCAAATTCGCCATCCGTGGTGATGGTCTTGCCGCCCGGCGTGGTTTTGCCGATGCAACCGGCAATCGATGGATAGACATAAAATGCGCCTTCCGGGGTGGGGCAGGTGATGCCTTCGGCCTGGTTGAGCATGGAGACGACGAGATCGCGGCGCTCCTTGAAAATGGCGGCGCGTTCCTTGATGAAATCCTGCGGGCCGTTCAGCGCTTCCACGGAGGCCCACTGGCTGATGCTGGTGGGGTTTGAGGTGGATTG
>CAZHLV010000122.1:0-4304 GCA_964533415.1 uncultured Hyphomicrobiales bacterium | reverse complement strand
AAAACTGTGACATGGCGAAATAACAGCTTCGAATCGGATTTCAATGGGTGTAGGCTACACGCCCATGGCGCGATATATATTCATTACAGGCGGCGTGGTTTCCTCACTGGGCAAAGGTCTTGGTTCGGCGGCTCTCGGCGCACTCTTGCAGGCCCGCGGGTTTTCCGTGCGGCTGCGCAAGCTCGACCCCTATCTCAATGTCGATCCGGGCACCATGAGCCCCTACCAGCATGGCGAGGTGTTCGTTACCGATGACGGGGCCGAGACCGACCTTGACCTGGGTCATTATGAACGCTTCACCGGGCGGCCCTGCTCGCAGGCGGATAACATCACGACGGGCCGGCTTTACCAGGACATCATCGCCAAGGAGCGGCGCGGCGAATACCTGGGGGCAACGGTTCAGGTGATCCCGCATGTCACCAATGCGCTGAAAGACTTCGTGCTTGACGGCAATGAGGATTACGACTTCGTGCTGTGCGAGATCGGCGGCACGGTGGGCGATATCGAGGCGCTGCCGTTTTTCGAGGCCATTCGCCAGCTTGGCAACGACCTGCCAAGGGGCGATGTGTGCTATATCCATCTTACCCTGCTGCCCTATATCCCCAGCGCCGGGGAGCTGAAAACCAAGCCGACCCAGCATTCGGTAAAGGAGCTGCGCTCCATCGGCATCCAGCCCGATATCCTGATGGTGCGGGCGGACCGGGAAATCCCCGATGGCGAGCGGCGCAAGATCGCGCAGTTTTGCAATGTGCGCTACGAGGCGGTGATCCCGGCGCTTGATGTCAACACCATCTACGCGGTGCCTTCAAGCTACCATGCGCAGGGGCTGGACGATGAAGTGTTGCGGGTGTTCGGCATACCCGATGCGCCAGAGCCTGACCTTGCCCCGTGGGACCGCATCGTGAAGCGGGTGCGCGAGCCGGAAGGCGAGGTGACGATTGCCATTGCGGGCAAGTACACCGATCTGCGCGATGCCTATAAATCGCTCATGGAGGCGCTCACCCATGGCGGCATTGCCAATAACGTGCGGGTCAACCTGAAATGGATCGAGGCGGAAATTTTTGAAACCGAGGATCCGGCCCCTCACCTGGAGCCGGTAGACGGTATTTTAGTCCCCGGCGGATTTGGCGAACGCGGAACGGAAGGCAAGATCGCCGCGGCCCATTTCGCCCGCACAAGGAACGTGCCGTATTTCGGCATCTGCCTTGGCATGCAGATGGCGGTGATCGAGGCGGCGCGCAACATGGCCGGGATCACGGGCGCCGGATCATCGGAGTTTGGCGACCCGGAGGTGCACCTGGTGGGCCTGATGACCGAATGGATGAAAGAGGGCGAGCTGGAACGGCGCTCGCACAGCGGCGATCTGGGCGGCACCATGCGGCTCGGGGCCTATGAGGCTGCGCTCCGGGAAGGCTCGCAGGTGGCGCAGATCTACGGCGCCACCACCATCTTCGAGCGCCACCGCCACCGCTACGAGGTCAACATGGCGTTCCGCGAACAACTGGAGGCCACCGGCCTGCTGTTTTCCGGCGTCTCGCCCGACGGCCTGCTGCCCGAGATCATCGAGCTGCCCGGCCACCCCTGGTATATCGGCGTGCAGTTTCACCCGGAGCTCAAATCAAGACCGCTTGACCCGCACCCGTTATTTGCAGATTTCATCCGGGCGGCGGTGGAGCAGAGCCGGCTGGTTTAGCAAACGTTGCTGGCGGGCGCATATTGCCGGCATTTCAGGCCGCGCCAGTGAAATGCTCATAGACGCTCCACAGGCCGATAGCAATAAAGCCCAGTCCGGCGATCAGCTTGAGGGGGATATTTTCCAGATACTGGGCTGCCGCGTTGCCCACCAGCACCGCCATGGCGGTGGCGGCGATGAGGGCCAGCGAGGCGGCGAGGAACACCATGAGCGGCGAGGTCTTGCCGCCCGAGGCAAAAAGCAGGGTGGCAAGCTGGGTCTTGTCGCCCAGCTCGGCCAGAAACACGGTGATGACGATCGCGGCAAGTTCCCTCATGCCGCGCGATTCGCGGTGGGGCACCTGCGCTTGCGGCGTTCCTTGCCCTTGTAGTCGGCAGAGCGTTCTTGCCGCCGGTCAAGCGGACCGCAGCGCAGGGCAACAAGGAAATCGGTAACCTTCTCGGAAATTGCCCCGGCCTGGTTATAAACGCCTTGCGAGGATTGTTTCATGTTCCCGGCCATATCGGTGGCGCTGGAGGTGTTTCCGCTGATGCTCTGGATATTGAGCGAGACATCCCGGGTTCCGGCATGGGCCTGCTCGACATTGCCGGTGATCTCCTCGATCAGGGTATTTTGCTGTTCAACGGCGCCGGCAACGACCCGGGTGATCTCGTTTACCTCGGCAATGGTGCCGCCGATGCTTTCAATGGCCTGCACGGCTTCTTGCGTGTTGCTCTGGACCTTGGAAATATGCTCGGAAATGTCCTGCGTGGCGCGGGCGGTCTGGGTGGCCAGGGTCTTGACTTCATTGGCGACAACGGCAAAGCCCTTGCCGGCCTCGCCGGCGCGCGCCGCCTCGATGGTGGCGTTCAGGGCCAGGAGATTGGTCTGTTCGGCGATATCGTTAATCAGCTCGATCACCTGCCCGATTTTACCGGCGGCGGCGCTAAGATTGGTGATAACCTCCTGGCTATGGGTTGCCTTTTCAACGCCTTCGCGGGCAACGGATGAAGCCCGGTCGATCTGGGCGCCGATATCGCGCGCGGCTTCGGAAAGCTGCATGGCCGATGCGGTCACGCTTTGCACATTGGCGCTGGTTTCCTCGGCCGCGGCAGCCACCATGCTGGAGCGCTCGCTGGTGGTGAGAGAATCGCCTTCAAGGCGTTCGGCGGCCTCGGTCATTTCGCCGGATGTCTTGACCAGGTTGTCGGTGATCTGGCGAATGACCTGTTCAAAATCACGGGTGGAATTGTTGAACGCCATTACCCGGTTCTGAATGACCACCACCGCATCATTGACATTGCGGGCGCCGGTCAGAAACGCGCCTTTCAGGCCTCCGGGGAGGATACGACGGAAATAACGGTTGTCGCGGATGGCACTCATGACCAGCTGCGACTCGCGCAAGAAGGCATCGGTACGGTCAATCAGGTGATTGGCCTGCAGTTGCAGATCGCGCAATTCACCGCCATCGGCCACCTCCGTGATCCGGCTTTCAAAATCACCCCAGCCGGCCCGGTTGCAAACCCCGGCCACCTGAACGATTACGGCCCGTGCCCGGGTGACAAGATAAAGCCCGTAACCCAGCAGGACGACGACCAGGGCTGCTATTGCGTAAGCGGGCATGGTGCCCGCCATGACCGCGCCGGTGAGCGCCGCCGTGGCGGCGGCGATAATAACCAGAATCAGTTTTGAAAGTGACGACAGGTTTGCCATATGCACCTCCTTCAAGCCTGTAGCGAAAATATGAATTCGTCATACGAAATGTTCTTGCCTTTCAACAAATCCAGCAAGCTGGCAAAGGCGCTGTGCATCCCCTTCTTGCGATTGGCATGGCGCTCTTCCTCGGCTTTCAGCTCGGCATAAAGCGGGGTGATGTTGGATTTGACCACATCCGGATCAGGTACGCGCCGGTTTGAATGGTAACCGATCACCTGCCCGGCATCATCATATGAGGGGGTAACATGGGCAAAAACCCAGTAATGGTCGCCATTTTTCGCCATGTTGACCACATAGGCGAAAACTTCTTTTTTCAGGGCCAGTTGATCCCAGAGCAGCTTGAAGACACAGCGCGGCATATCCGGGTGGCGGATGATGCTGTGGGGCTGGCCCTGCAACTCGCGGCTGGTATAGCCGGCGACATCCAGAAAGGTCTGGTTGGCATAGGTGATACGGCCTTTCAGGTCGGTCTTGCTGACGATGATGTCATCATGGTCAAAAAACACTTCCTTGCCTGTAGGGCTGACTTTACTGCCCATGGAGCTGACTTTTCGCGCCATATTCCCCCCTTGCTTTCGTGGCAAACAATCGTTCCGTTAACGGGGGAAGTATCGCCCGCGAATAATAACTATTCTGTTAATAAAAGCATGATGCAGTATGCTCAACTATACTTATAGTTGTGCTTGTCTGTTTGCTTTCTTCCATTAATTGAACTTTTTATGGCAAATACAACTTATCATGGAAATCTAAAGTTCATATCTGCCCTCTTTGCCGATATCTGGTTCAAGGTGGATGAAGGCAAGGGGGCAAGCGGTTGGGGCTTTGGCCCCGGGCTTTTTTGACATTGCAAGGGGCCCGGCATGCGCTAAGATGGGGGCGCATGAATTTGGGGGGGTTCCATGGATATCGGATCGCT
>CAZHLV010000121.1:0-14356 GCA_964533415.1 uncultured Hyphomicrobiales bacterium | reverse complement strand
AAAGCACCAGCGAGGCGCGCCCGCCAAACACCACCAGAGCGCCAAGGGTCATCACCATAATCAGCGGTCGCGACAAGGCCGGCAAATCCTTTCCTCCCCCAAAAGCAAGGATCAGCAGATAGGACCCGGTCAGGGAGGCATTCATCAGCGGATGACCAAACAGGGCCGAGGCCCGCCACTCATCCTTAAGCAAAAGATCACCCGCCATCAGCGGTATTAGCCGGTCGCCGGTCAGAAACTCATAATAACCAATCGCCGCGTTCAGGAACATCAGCCCATGCAGCAGCAAGGCCAAGTGGTGACGGCTGTCTTCACCCAGTTGAAGCAGGATCAAAAAAACAAAGACCGGCATCAAGAAAGTATCTATCAGGGGCGTAAAGGGTTGTTTCTGCACAAAAATCAAATAGGCAAGCAACAGGCACCACCCCAACAGGAAGATCAACGTTCCCTTATGCTGCTTCATCAGATCATTGGCATAGACAACCGGATGCGAATGCCGCAGGATAAAAAAGCCAAGCGTAAAAACCGCCAGAAAAGTCGCCGGATGGATTTTGTGCAACACCGATCCACCGGGAGATTCGTAATGAATGCCAAGCTGAAACAATAACATGGCGGAAATCGTGAACAGCAAAACCAGCATGAGCCCGGTCAAGAGCTCAAATGTTCCTGCCGCTCGTGGCCGCGCTGATCCGGGGGCAAGGTTCACCATCATCCGGCCTGGGACATGGACTGGGAGCTCATGACATTGACAACCCCGCGGAATTTATCAACGCCCACCCCGAGCGTATTGAGAGCATGGGCAATCCCGGCCCTGTTATGCGCCCCATCACGAACAACCATCAGCACGTCATCAACATGCTCGACCAAATCACACAGACCTGCATTTTCAGCAGCACTGCCGCCATCAATGAAAACCATTGAATAATTGCGGACCAGCCGGGTCATGCGCTGGACCAGCAGGTCTCCGGCGGTAAAATTCCGTTCATAACCATGCGGTGGCGCGAAGGGGAGAAACTCAATACCAGTCTGCTCATCGCGAACCACGATCTGCTCCATGGAGGCATAGGAACTCGAATCACCCACCATTCCCTGCGGCGCACCCTTGCCAATCTTGCCTGACAACTCAGGCCGGGTCATATCTGCATCCACCAGCAAGGCCCGGTTATCCGCAAGCAAAGCTGTAACGGCCAGGGAAAAAGCAAGCGTAGAAACCCCTTCACCAGTTCCCGGAGCACACAGCAAAACCTTGCGCCCGGCACCTTCGACCAGCGACATCTGGAGCGTATTCAAAAGCCCGTGAACAGCAACACTAAATGCAGAAGGCGGAAGATACCCCGGATCATCCAGCGCCATTGCAAAATCGCGCAACGCCGCCCCTCCAGACTTGTCCCCGGTCATTGGCCAACCGGCTCCATCGCGCCATTCCAGGCGAGGAATATAGGCAACCGGTTCAGGAACAGGAACGCTTTGCGGCGGAATACCTTGCCTGGCAACGCCTTGCCGGGCAACGCCTTGCCGCATAACAGGCTGAGAAGCCTGGTTTACCGCATATTGCCCACCAGAATCCTGGATAAAAGATCTGCTCACCGGAACATCCCCACCGGCCCGTCCCCCTTCAGGAGAATCCGCCGGGGCAATGCCGGCATTTTTCTTGCTGAACAATTCAACGGACAGCGCCACCAGAATACCAAGCCCCAGACCGGCAATAAACGCCATCACAAGGATCAGTTTTTTGCGTGGATGGGAGGGGCTGATGGGTATGGCCGCCGCCGAAATAATCCGCGCATCGGCGGTTTGCAGGTTTTCCTGCTCCTTGGTTTCCCGGGCCCGCACCAGAAAAGACTGGAAGATTGCCCGCCGGGCCGTGGCCTCGCGCTGCAACTCCCGCAATTTGATCCGCGCCTCATTCGACAAGGAGGCCTGGATCTTGGAATCTTCCAGGTTTTTCAAAATGGATTTTTCCCGCGCCAACGCAATCTCATACTCGTTCCGGGCAGTCTTGGCGATGCGCGAAAGTTCCTCTCGAATAAGGTTTTTTGTCTGCCGGAGCTGTGCATTGACAGAAATCAGGCTAGGATGGCTGGCTCCCAAGGATGCTTTCAAGTTACTCTGGCGGCGGGCAATTTCAGCATATTGTGTCCGCAACCGGGCAATCAATGCCGAATTGACCGCTTCATAGGTCGAATCCAGGTCAACACCCGAACGCAAGAAACTCTTGACCTTGTTATAACGGGCAAGGCTCTGCGCGGTTGCCGACCGAGCGTTGATTAACTGGTCGTTCAGCCGGTTAAGGCGCTGTTCATTCACCAGCTTGCCCTCGGCAGCCACGATATTATGCTTGATTTTAAACTTCTCGATTTGTGTTTCCACATCGCGCACCCGGTCACGCAATTCATCAAGGCGTTCAGCCAGCAGCCGGGAGGTCTGGCGGGTCGTCTGGATCTTGGCATCCGACTGATCCGCCAGATACGCATCCGCCACCGCTTGCGCCAGGCGGGCGGCTTTTTCCGGGTTCTCAGAAGACACTGTAACTTCAATGACATAAGTCATATTGGCGCGTTTCACTGAAAGCCTCTTGTACAGGGTCTCAAGCGCCCGGTCCTCAAGGTTTCCACTTCCCTTCGGCTTGGCCGCCATACCCAGCATTGTTTTCAGGCGATCACGCAATCCCGGTTTGCCGATAAATTCCGGATCTGAACTCAAGCGGAATTTTTTCACCACCCGGCGCAACACGGTATCGGAACTGATAATAGAAACCTGGGAGGCAATCATCGCCTTGTCGAAACCCAGCCCGCCAGCCCGGACCTGGGATCCCACGATAATCTTTTGCCGCGGGTCGATCAGGATCTGCACCGAGGATGAATACATCCGTGTAGCGCTCATGAGATAGGCAATGGCAATTGCCACCATGATACTGGTAATCGCCGCAATGAGCGGCATCCGACGCCGGATAATCAGGTAAAGCCCATGGATATCCACTCTTTGATCGGTCTCCCCTCCCCTCATGGCGACTGAAGGGGCTTGGGAAAAGGAACCGGCTCCGGTTGACCGGGCGCGCTGAGAAAACATCTGCATGATATCTGGCCGTGCTTTTTTACCTGTTTAAAGGCGTCTTGAAATTCATGAACTCTGGACAGGTTTGAGCAAAACCCGTGCCGCATCCCGGCTTACCAGTCTCAAAGGAAGGAAAAACCGTTTTATATCCTTAACACGGCGTTAATATTACGCTTTTCAGAAGATCAAAAGATCACAAGTCTGTACGGCAAGAAATTTGAAGCTTGCCGGAATCCAAAACAGGCTCTCCCACCTGCCCTTTGTCCCGGATCAGCACAAACCGGCCTGCCCATACAGTTTCGTTTTAAGACACAACACCGGAAAATCCCGAACAGGATCACAACGCACCATCAAAACCCGGGAATACCGGCTCTTCTGGCGCCGCCCCCCTCCATGGAAACTGGCACGACAATTGAAACGAGCCCGCCATTGATCTTGTATTTCAAAAGGCGGTTTTTACGCTTCATGACCCATATTCAGCAACAAAACTCTGATGGATACCCCCGGTCTCGATACCTGGCCCCGATTTCAAACCAGGTATTTTCCCTTCTGGCCGGGTTGAGTGATATTACCATTATCATGGCAACGTCGATCCTGGCCGGTGTCGTGTACCACCTGTTCACCTATGGCGATACCGGCAACAGCCTGAATTTCATGAAGGTTGGCGCCCTGATCTCCTTGTTCTTTACCCTGCCCCATATTCTTCGCCGTCATTACACATTCAATGGCTTCTTGTATCAGGACCACCCCTATCTCAATTTGTTCTATACATGGAACTTTGCCTTTTTCTGTGTCCTGACAATCGGATTCCTCAGCAAGCTCACCGATATTTATTCACGCGGCTCGGTTCTTATTTTTTATGTAACCGGATTTGGCGCCCTGTTTGTATTACGGCGCATTCTTGTGCGAGTCATACGTGAGGGTTGGCATAGTGGTCTTGTGGCCTCACGCCAGGTCATGCTTGTAGGCAGCAACAAGAAGATGCTGGAATTTCAATCACGCTACAACCTTCCCAACCTGGGCCTTCAGGTCAGGGCCATGGTTTCCCTGACCCCGGAAACCATCAGGTCCCCGGCTCAACAGGAAAGACTCCTCACCGAGCTTGATTTTGCCGCGGCCCGCGCCCGGGCGCTCAATATCGATGATGTCTATATCCTCACCCCCTGGTCTGAAAAAGACACCATAGAACATTGTCTTGAAACGTTCATGACCCTGCCGGTTTCGATACATCTTGGCCCTGAGCGGATTCTGGACCGTTTTCGGGATATTCACATTGAAAAACTAGGAACCATGGCCAGCCTGAAACTGACCCGGCCACCGCTCAAACCCCTGGATATCCTGCTGAAACGCATAATTGATATCAGCCTGTCCGCGTTCGGGCTGATCCTGCTCTCTCCGCTCTTTATCCTGATAGCCCTGCTCATCAAACGGGACAGCCCCGGCCCCGTCTTTTACCGGCAAAAACGCCACGGCTTTAACCACGAGCTGTTTGACATTTACAAGTTTCGCACCATGCATGTCGCGGAAAACGAAACAAGGATCACCCAGGCCACGCGGAATGACAAGCGCATAACCCGCATTGGCCGCATTCTGCGCCGCTTCAATATTGACGAGTTACCCCAGCTTCTCAATGTCCTGAAAGGCGAGATGTCAATAGTCGGCCCGCGCCCCCACGCCCTCATCCACAACCGCGAATGGGAACACAAGGTGCGCCTTTACGCGCGCCGCCACAATGTAAAACCGGGGATTACCGGCTGGGCGCAGATCAATGGCTGGCGCGGGGAAACCGACACTGATGTCAAGATCCGCTCCCGCGTGCAGCATGACCTGCATTATATTGACAACTGGACCGTATGGCTTGATATCTACATCATCCTGGCAACCTTGTTCTCACGAAAATCTTACCGGAACGCCTACTGATTCACATGCTATTTTGACGTATATCAAGGCTGGAGGCGGCGCTGGAACGCAAGGTCTGGACGCCAGCGTGGCATTGGACAAATCGCATCAAGAGGCTGTTTTCATGAAACCTGTCTTATCTGCTCTATTTTCTCTGGCGCTCATTCTGGCGGTGAACACGGCCCCGGGCGCCGCTTCAGCCGAAACCGGTGGCCGCTTCATCTTGATGGATCACAATCAAAGGATCGTTACGGATTTTGATTACCAGGGCAAATACCTGCTGATGCTGTTCGGCTACACCTTTTGCCCCGACATCTGCCCCACCGGCTTGCAGGAGATGGCCGACGTGCTGGAGCAGCTTGGCAAGGACGCCACGGAAGTCACGGCGCTTTTCATTACCGTTGATCCCGAACGCGACACCCCGAAGGTCATGCGTGAATATGTCAAGGCCTTTGATGAGCGCATCATCGGCCTCACCGGCTCAAAAGTGGCAATTGAATCCATCACCAGGAAATACCGCGTCAAATACGCCAAGGTCGAGGAAAAGCCGGGCGATCCGGATTATACCATGGACCACTCCGCCTCGATGATCCTGATGGACCGCAAGGGCAAATATATCCGCCGCTTCGGCTACGGCACCCCGGCAGCCCAGATCGTCAAGGCCATCCGCGAGCAGCTTGCCGCCGAAAAGGGATAAAAACCCGCTACGCCTTTTTCAGGTGATAGGATTTCGGGCGCGTCAGGTTCCGATAGCCGATGACGGAAAGCGCTCCGCCGCGCCCGGTATCCTTGCAGCCTGTCCAGCACAGCCCCGGATCAAGGTAATCAGCCCGGTTCATGAACACCGTACCGGTCTCGATCTGCGCCCCGATCCGCGCTGCCCGGGCCGGATCCGCCGTCCACAGCGAAGCGGTCAGCCCGTAATGGGAATCATTCATCAGTTCAATCGCCTCGTCATCATCCGCCACCTTCATGATCCCGACCACCGGGCCAAAGCTCTCCTCGCGCATCACCGCCATGTCATGGGTAACATTGGTGAGGATCTGCGGCATCAGGTAAGCGCCGCCATCATCTTGCGGAAACAGCGCCGGGTCGATCATCGCCCTGGCCCCCGCCTCGACCGCCGCGCGGATCTGCTCGCGAACGTCATTGGCAAAGCGCACCTGCGCCATGGGACCGATCGTCGTGCTCTGGTCCAGCGGATTTCCCAGCTTGTAGCCCGAGACGATCTTCACGGCCTTTTCCACGAACGCATCATAAAGACTTTCCGTCACGTAAATCCGTTCAATGCCGCAACAGCACTGGCCACTATTGAACATCGCCGCATCCATCAGCGTATCCACCGCCGCATCAAGATCGGCATCCTCCATCACATAGCCCGGATCCTTGCCGCCAAGCTCAAGCCCCAGCGGCGTAAACGTACCCGCCGCAGCGCGCTCGATCCGCCGGCCCGCCCCCACCGAACCGGTAAAATTGATAAAATCAAAAGCCTTTTCGCCAATCAGTTGTTCGGTGGTTTCATGGTCAAGCACAAGCGAGGAAAACAATCCGTCCGGCAGACCGGCTTCCCTGAAAGCGCGCACCAGACGCTCACCAACCAGAAGCGTCTGGCTGGAATGCTTGAGCACCACCGCATTGCCGGCTATCAGCGCCGGGGCAAGGGTGTTGATCGCCGTCATATACGGGTAATTCCACGGCGCCATGATGAAAACCAGCCCATGCGGCTCATGCTCGATACGCCGTTCAAACCCGGCGCTCTCCTCGACGATAATCGGCTTTAGCGCCTCGGAGGCGATACTCGCCATATAGCTCGCCCGCTCGTTAAAACCGCCGAACTCGCCGCCATAGCGCACTGGCCGCCCCATGATCCAGGCCAGTTCCGGCACCACCTCGTCATTCATCTCGCCAATGCGCGCAACCCCGCGGTTTACAAGCTCGATACGCTCCGCCAGGGGCCGCTTGCGCCATACCTTGCCCGCCACCTTGGCCGCCGAAATGATGGCGCTGGCTTCATCATGGTCCATCACGTCAAGCGCCGAATAGACCGACCCGTCAATGGGGGAAATGCATTTGATCTGTTTTGTCATGATTTTCAGGCCCGCTCGAAACCGCGCGCCACCTCCCAGTCTGTAACCCGTGAATCATATTCTTCAATTTCCCAACGCGCGGCACGGCAGTAATGGTCAATCACCTTGTCGCCAAAAGCCGAGCGCAGCATGGCCGAACCATCCATGGCGGCCGCCGCGTCACGCAGGTTTTTCGGAATTTCCGGCACATCTGCCGCCCCGTAGGCATCACCGACAAAGGGCGCCTCAAGTTCGCGTTTGTTCTCTATGCCGTCAAGCCCCGCCGCGATCTGCGCCGCCAGCGCCAGATGCGGGTTGAGGTCAGATCCACCCACCCGGCACTCGATGCGGATCGCTTTTGTCCCCTCGCCGCAAAGCCGGTAGCCCGCCGTGCGGTTATCCCGGCTCCAGATGGCTTTCGTCGGCGCAAAGGTTCCGGCCCGGAAGCGCTTGTAGGAATTGATATGCGGCGCCAGGAAATAGGTGACATCCGCCGAGTTATGCAGCAATCCGGCCACGTAATGGCGCATCATCGCCGACATGCCATATTCAGCTTCAGGATCATGGAAAACCGGTTTGCCGTCCACGCTCCACAAGGACTGGTGAATATGCGAGGACGAGCCCGCCCGGTCATAATGCCATTTGGCAAGAAAGGTCAGCGCCCGCCCCCTGGCCCAGGCAATCTCCTTGCAGCCATTCTTGATAATGGCGTGATTGTCAGCCGTATCCAGCGCATCGGAATATTTGACATTGATTTCCTCCTGCCCGGCCTCGGCTTCACCCTTGGAATTTTCCACCACGATTCCAGCCCCCTGCAAGCCGTTGCGAATGGCGCGCATGACATCTTCTTCCTTGGTAGTCTGGAAGATATGGTAATCCTCGTTATAGGCGCTTATGGGCGAGATCCCGCGATAGCCTTGTTGCTGCGCTTCTTCGTAATTTTCCTTGAACAGGAAAAACTCAAGCTCCGTCGCCATCATCGCCTTGAGGCCAAGCGCCTCAAGCCGGGCAATCTGCTTTTTCAATATGGCCCGGGGAGAATGGTCAATCTCGCGCTCACCATGATGATCCAGAACATCACAGAGCACCATTGCCGTACCCTCGAGCCACGGAATGCGCCGCAAGGTAGCCAGGTCCGGTTTCATGGTATAATCGCCATACCCAGCCTGCCAGCTCGTCGACTCATAGCCGTCAGGCGTGGCCATTTCCATATCGGTTGCCAGCAGGTAGTTGCAGCAATGGGTCTCGCCCACCACCGAATCGAGGAAAAACTCGCCCCGGCAGCGCTTGCCCATCAAGCGCCCCTGCATATCCACGAGGCACACCAGGACCGTATCAATCTCACCGCTGGATACAGCAGATTTCAGCTCATCGAGAGATAAATTACCGGGCATTCAAAGGCTCTTTCATCTGCAAATTGTAAAGCGCCACATTATTGATCTTTATCGCAAAAGCAGCACTTAATATGACTCAAAATACCCGCCCCTGAAAGAATTATCTCTCAGGGACGAGCCTTGCATTGCCTCCCGTTCCCTTGTGGTTTTATTATTGGAGGAAAGGAGATGGCGGCGATAGGAACCGCCAGAAACCGGCCTTACCCGTAACGGTAAGGTTTGCCAGCCTTGGACATCACGGCATTGTATTCCTTCAATATCTTGACAACCTTGGCGCTGCGCGGTGATTTCTTGGCAATCTGGTCCCAGAATTTCAGCGCCGCGGCTTCCACCTGCGCCCATTCTTCATCGGGAATGGATGTCAGCTCCAGCTTGGTGCCGCTGGTGCGCAAGCGCGCCTCACCGCCCCAATACCAGTATTGCCGGTAATAATGCGAAGAATCCATGCACAACCGGAACAGCTCCTGCAAATGCGGCGGCACCTTTTCCCAGCTCTTGGTATTGGCAAAGAACGAGCCGATCCACGCGCCCGTAATGTTGTTGGTCAGGAAGTACTTGGTCACATTGGCCCAGCCAACGGTGTAATCTTCCGTGATTCCCGACCAGGCCATCCCGTCAAGCTCACCTGTCTGCACCGCAACCTCGGCATCTTCGTAAGGAATCTCGACCGGGATAACACCGAACTGCGACAAGAAACGCCCCGCCGTCGGGAAGGTGTAAACCCGCAGGCCCTTGAGATCGGCCAGGGAGCGGATCGGCTTCTTGGTATTGATGTGGCAAGGGTCCCATGAGCCGGCGCTGAGCCATGTCACGTTATCGATCTCGCTATAGGCTTCTTCCCAGATTTCCTTCAGGCCATACTGGTTAAACAGCACCGGCACATCAAGGCTGTAACGCGTGGCAAAGGGGAAATAGCCGCCAAAAACCGAGACATCCACCGGTGCGGACATGGAATCCTCGTCCGATTGCACCGCATCAATGGTGCCCTTTTGCATGGCGCGGAACAACTCGCCCGTGGGGACAAGCTGATCGGCCGTGTAAAGCTCGATCACCATTTCACCCTGGGCAACCTTGTTGAATGAATCAATGGCCGGTTTAATCACATGTTCGGCCAGCGCCGCCCCGGCATAGGTCTGCATACGCCACTTGATGGTCTTTCCCGAGGTTGCCCCATGAACGGCCGGAGCCGCAAGGGTGGCGGCCGCAGCAGCCATACCGGCGGTTTTGATGAATTCACGTCTGTTGGTCATAGTCTATCTCCCTTGGGTTTCCCGTCTCGTTTATTATCCACAGCAGCAGCAATCTTGTTGGAGACGGATCATCTTTTACTGCTGAAATTGCGATACCTCCTCTAGCGGCTCAGGCTCAAATTTTGCGGCATCCACAAGGCCAGTTCCGGGAAAACAATCACCAGCGTCAGCCCCAGCATCATGATGGCGACGAAAGGCGTCACCGAGCGGTAAATATCCATCAAGGAGACCTCCTTGGGCGCCATGGCCTTCATCAAAAACAGGTTGTAGCCAAAAGGCGGGGTCATATAGGCAATCTGGCAAGTGATGGTGTACAAGACCCCGTACCAGATCAGGTCAAACCCCATATGCCGGACCAGCGGCACATAAAGCGGCGCAACGATCACCAGCATCGCCGTATCATCAAGAAAGGTTCCCATCAGGATAAAGGACAATTGCATCAGGATCAAAACCGTCCACGGGTTCAGCCCCAGATTGTCCAGGAACAAGGTCTCAATGGCCCGCACCGCGCCCAGCCCGTCAAACACCGCGCCAAAGGCCAGGGCCGCCAGGATAATCCACATGAACATGCACGATATGGACAAGGTCTTTTCCACGCAGATATGAACGATCCTGAAAGTCAGCTTGCCGCGCGCAAAGGCCGCGATGAGCGAGGCAATGGCCCCCACCCCGGCGCTTTCCACCAGCGATGTCTTGCCCATCAGGAAAAGACCGGTCATGGAAAAAAAGATAAACAGCGGAATGATCCCGGCGCTGAGCAGCTTGATCTTCTCCGGCCAGCCCACATTTCGCTCTTCCTTGCTCAGGGCCGGCCCAAGGGCAGGATTGAAATAGCACCGCACGGCAATATAGAGAATAAACAGCCCGGCCATCATCAGCCCCGGAATCACCCCGGCCAGCCATAACTGCCCCACCGGCTGGCGCGAAATCATGCCGTAAAGCACGAGCACCACGCTTGGCGGCACGAGAATTCCCAGGGAAGACCCGGCCTGGATGACCCCGGTCATCATAACCTTGTCGTAACCACGCCTGAGTAATTCGGGCAGTGCAATGGAGGCCCCGATCGCCATGCCGGCCACCGAAAGCCCGTTCATCGCCGAGATAATCACCATCAGCCCGATCGTGCCAATCGCCAAGCCACCATCAATAGGCCCCATCCAGACATGAAACATCTTGTAAAGATCTTCGGCAATCCCGGATTCGGACAACACGTAGCCCATGAAAATGAACAATGGCAGGGTAAGAAGCGGATACCATTTCATCAGCTTCATATTGGCGCTGAATGCAATCTCCGCTCCGCCATCACCCCACAGGAACAGGGAAAATATAACCGCCACGAAACCGATCGCGGCATAAACCCGCTGCCCCGTAATCAGCATGGTCATCATGCTGGTAAACATCAAGATCGCGATCAGTTCATAGCTCATGAGAAGCTCCTGTTGGTCGCTTTTGCGATGTTCTTGAACAAGATGGCGATGGATTGCAGCAACGTCAGAAAGATCCCGATATCCATGATGACCTTGATCGGCGCCATGTGCGGCGCCCAGATCGAGCGGCTGGTTTCACCATATTTAATGGCGTAAATCGTGCTGGAGATACCGCCATACAGCAGGATCGCCAGGAAAAAGATCAAAAACAGAACCGTGAAGGTATCCACCCAGGCCTGGGTTCTCGGTTTCCAGTTGCCATAAAGCAAATCCATCCGCACATGCGAACCCAGTTGCAAGGAATGCCCCCCGCCAAGCAGATAATAGGCCACCATGGTGAACTGGGCCACTTCCAGCGTCCACAATGAGGGGGTGAAAAACGATTTTGAAACCGAGGAAAACAACAAGATACCCAGCATGGCGAAAATCAGGTACATCGCGAAAAGACCAACATATTTGTTGATTAAATCCACGTAATGCACATAGACACGAATGGCTTTCGGCATACTCAGCATGGTTTCGCTTTGCATCATCCTGCTGCCCCCGCCAGTCTGGCCTCAGCCGCCTGCGCCAACCCGGCCAGAGTTTCCGCCATGGCCGCCTGCGCCGTCTCGTCGGGAATAAGATCGTTGCGTATTTCCACCATGACATTCAACAGGCCACGCCCGATAGCATGCTCTTTCAAGGTATGCGTGACCCCGTCGGAAGGTCCATAAGGCTCGTTCATGCCGAATTTCAACCCGGTCAGGCTCTGCCCGGCATGCAGCATGGCCCTGGCAAAACGCTCATCATCATCGAACAAGAACCCGATATCCAGAGCGCGCTTTACCCCTTTGAAAACCGGCGTGAACGAATGTATCGTCATCAACACAGGCGGCTTTTCCCCGCCAAGCTTCCGCTCGAGGCACGCCTGTAATGCCTCAATGAACGGGGTATAGTAAAGCCTAGCCCGCGCCTCGCATTGCTCTGCCGAAAGCCCCATGTTTCCCGGGATTTCATGATGTTCGCTCAGAATCGGCACGCAGCTTTTCAAGCCCGGCGCCCGGTTGCAATCATAAACCAACCGGGAGACTCCCGGTGCAATCAACGGAGCATCAAGCCTTTCAGACATCGCCCTGGCCACGGACATGGCGCCGGAATCCCACGCGATATGGCTCAGCAGCAACTCATCTCTCAATCCCAGATTGTTCAACTCCGGCGGAATGAAATTGGAGGCATGTTCACAAGCAAGCACAAACCTCCCTTCCCCTTCGGGGTTGATGATATCAACCACATCCTTCAGGATCGGTTCTCTATGAATTGGCTGCGCCCGCATCCCCGTTACCCTGTTTTTCTTTTGTATAGATAGTTTCAGATCAAAAAATAATGTCAAGTTTATTTCTGTAATTTTTCCCACATCATTTTTTTATATGGAATTTTTCCTTCACGTCTCCTAGACTTGATCCACGTCGAGGATGCGATCAGGAGAACCCCGTGGAGCAATCGCACGAGCACAATGTTGCTGAACGAATCCGCAACCGGTTTGACCAGCTCACCCGGGCCGAACGGCAACTGGCCAACGCCATGCTGGAAAACTACCCCATTTCGGGGCTGGGCAGCATCACCGCCATTGCCGAAAGATCAAATGTTTCAACACCAACCGTTGTGCGCATGTCCAAGAAGCTGGGCTTCAAGGGCTTCCCTGAACTTCAAACCGCCCTTCGCGGTGAATTGGAAGCGCGCATATCCAACCCCATCAGCAAGCATGAACGCTGGACCCAGAACGCTCCCGATACCCATATTCTGAACCGCTTTGCCGATGCGGTTATGGACAACCTGCGCTCAACCCTCAAGCAGATTAACCCGGAAACTTTCAATGCGGTTGTTGATCTTCTATCCGATCCCACCCACGCCATTCACGTGGTTGGCGGGCGGATTACCAATTCCATGGCCGGATATTTTTTCAACCACATGCAGGTCATGCGCAGCGGGGTCACCCATGTCGCCTCAAATTCCAATACCTGGCCGCATTATGTTTTGAACATGAAGGCCGGAGATATCCTGCTCGCCTTTGATATCCGGCGCTACGAGCATAACCTCCTGCGCCTGGCCAAAATGGCCAAGGCCAAGGATGTCACCCTGATCCTGATTACCGACCAGTGGGGCTCCCCGGTTGCCAAGTTCGCCACCCACAGTTTTTACACCCGGATCATGGCGCCATCGGCCTGGGATTCCTCGGTAATCATCCTTTTTCTCGTCGAGGCCCTGATAACCGGGGTGGAAAATGCCAACTGGGACGAGACCAAGGCCCGCATGAACACGCTGGAAGAGCTTTTCGACCAGACAAAAATGTTCAAGAAATTCAGATAACGGGCAATCGCTCCGCCAATTCTCAAATTACGGCAATGCGGCGACTTTGGAGGTCGCCACCAAGACCGGATAATACATGACAGAGCCCCGGAGAGCGACCAACCGCAATTATGTCATGTATTATCGCTCAAATCCGACATGCTGTTTATCTGGGGCAACAAAAAACCCCGCTGAAATCAATCAACGGGGTTTTTTGTTCTCACACATGAAGAAGGGAAAATGTCTTAATAATCGCATACTGTTCTTGGCTGGCCTGGCAGTGACCTACTCTCCCGTGCCTTAAGACAAAGTACCATCGGCGCAGAGGCGTTTAACGGCCGAGTTCGGAATGGGATCGGGTACAGGCGCCTCGCAATAGCCACCAGGCCGGCGAAAAACAGTATGGAATTGCTGGTTTCTTTTCAAGTTCCTGATTTTTATTCAATTCACTCAAATACTCCCGGCCTTGCCATCTTGAAAGTCAAGGGGCGAGGAGTGACCATGGCCACAACAGGGGAGTAAAAATGAGCATTGATTAATGAGGGCAATCAAGCCAATCGAGTTATTAGTACCGGTAAGCTGCACGCATTGCTGCGCTTCCACACCCGGCCTATCAACGTGGTGGTCTTCCACGACTCTCAAGGGAGAACTGGTTTTGAGGGGGGCTTCCTGCTTAGATGCTTTCAGCAGTTATCCCTTCCGTATATAGCTACCCTGCTGTGCCGCTGGCGCGACAACAGGTCCACCAGAGATACGTCCACCCCGGTCCTCTCGTACTAGGGGCAGCTCCTCTCAATTCTCCTACACCCACGGCAGATAGGGACCGAACTGTCTCACGACGTTCTAAACCCAGCTCACGTACCGCTTTAATTGGCGAACAGCCAAACCCTTGGGACCTGCTCCAGCCCCAGGATGCGATGAGCCGACATCGAGGTGCC
>CAZHLV010000120.1:0-7537 GCA_964533415.1 uncultured Hyphomicrobiales bacterium | reverse complement strand
TTAGAGCCCGGTTTGGGGAGACATGCGCTAAACCGATGACTTAAACCATGTCAAATGAATCACAAAAAAAGCGACATGCTTTAGTATTTTTACCAATACTGAAAGTAGATAGGGCGGTCTTGTTACCGCCCTTTTTTTATGGTTGTTTTGGGAGGTGAGTGGTTTGGGAATGCAACTTTCAAGTTGACCGATATGTCCAATACTGTAATGCTGTCCGGCATAAATCTTTCGATATTTATGGATGTTAGATGACTGCAAAACTCACCTACAGGCGCATTTTATTGAAAATCTCTGGTGAGGCCCTCATGGGATCCCGGGATTTTGGAATTGACATGAAAATGGTCAACCGGGTTGCTGGTGAAATATGCACTGCTATCCGGAACGGATCGCAGGTGGGGCTGGTGATCGGCGGCGGAAATATTTTCCGCGGGGTCGCCGGCGCTGCAAGCGGAATGGAGCGCTCCAGCGCTGATTATATGGGTATGCTGGCGACCATTATGAATGCACTGGCCATGCAGGGCGCCCTGGGGAAGCTGAATATTGAGGCGCGGGTCATGTCGGCGATTCCCATGCGGGTTGTCTGTGAGCCGTTTACACGTTCGCGGGCCATGCGGCATCTGGACAAGGGGCGGGTCGTGATCTTTGCCGGCGGCACGGGAAACCCCTATTTTACCACGGATACCGCCGCCGCGCTCAGGGCTGCGGAAATGGGGTGTGACGCCTTGCTCAAGGGAACCCAGGTTGATGGGGTCTACAGTGATGATCCCAAGACCAACCCGGATGCCGTGCGCTTTGAGACCTTGAGTTACAGCGAGGTTTTGTCGCGAAATCTTCGGGTTATGGATGCCGCAGCCATCGCCTTGGCCCGGGACAACCAGATCCCGATACTTGTATTTTCCTTGCAGGATAATGGCGCCTTGGCAAAGGTTCTTAACGACAAGGGCGTTTATACGAAGATTACCGGTTAGAGTGTTTTATTCTGATTTTCTGCAAATAGGGGGTTGGCATGTCCGATCAAGAGTTTGATTTCGATGATATTGAGCGCCGGATGGATGGCGCCATACACGCGCTACAATCTGAATTTGCCGGGCTGAGAACGGGAAGGGCGCATATATCCCTCCTTGATCCGGTCATGGTCAATGCATATGGCTCCATGATGCCGCTGAACCAGGTGGCAACTGTCAGTGTGCCGGAACCGCGGATGCTGTCGGTGCAGGTCTGGGACAAATCCCTGGCGGGAGCCGTGGACAAGGCGATCCGGAATGCCGATCTGGGGTTGAACCCGATTGCCGAGGGGCAGCTTATCCGGATTCCCATCCCGGAACTGAACGAAGAGCGGCGGCGAGAAATGTCGAAAGTCGCCAATAAGTACACAGAGCAGGCCCGTGTTGCGATTCGCAATGTAAGACGTGATGGCATGGAAAAACTGAAACATCTTGAAAAAGACGAGCACATGTCGATTGATGAACACCGGGCTTGGGCCGATGAGGTTCAGGAACTTACGAATAAAAAAATCGCTGAAGCGGATGAAATGTTCGCTACAAAAGAAAAAGAAATCATGCAAATCTAGTCGTCCACATTTTCAATATCTGATGTTGGATTTGTAAATGCGGGAAAATGGCCATGCTGAAGAAAGAACAACCTGACCAGCGATCTCCTGTTGAGCCACCGGAGCATGTTGCCATCATCATGGATGGGAATGGGCGGTGGGCGCAACAGCGGCGGCGTCCGCGCCTTATGGGGCACAAGGCTGGGGTTTCGGCCATGCTGAAAATTATCCGGGCTGCCGACACGCAGGGGATTAAATACCTCACTCTTTACGGTTTCAGTTCGGAAAACTGGAAGCGCCCGGCCAATGAAGTGAAAGAACTCATGGAACTTCTCAAGTTCTTTGTCCGGCGAGAGCTTGCGGGATTGAACAAGGATAATGTCAATATCCGGATAATTGGCGGGCGGGATAATCTTACAAAGTCAATTTTTGATCTTCTGGTGGAAGCCGAAAGCACAACGGCGAACAACACCGGCCTGAACTTGATTATTGCCTTCAACTATGGTGGCCGGGGTGAAATTACACGCGCGGTTCAGCGCATAACCCGCAGAATGGAAGCCGGGGAACTTGGCCATCAGGATATTACCGAGGGTTTGATTAGCAGGCACCTTGATACCGCCGGCATCCCTGATCCGGATCTGATTATCCGGACAAGCGGCGAGGAACGCCTGAGCAATTTTCTAACCTGGCAGAGTGCCTATTCAGAGCTGGTTTTCATAGATACCTACTGGCCTGATTTCTCGGATAAGCACCTGGCGGATGCAATTGCGGAGTTTCATAATCGGGAAAGGCGTTTTGGGGGACTGGATAGCAAAGTTGCCGCCAGATAGAATATCTGTATAAACGGCGTAATGACAAAGAACCCAACAAGCTCTCTTAAAGCGCGCATCTTTTCCGCTCTTGTTTTGATTCCGGTAGCGGCAGGTGCGGCTTGGGCAGGGGGAGTTGCTTTTGCATCCCTTTGCGCCCTTGCCGGTATTTTGATTGGCTGGGAATGGTCGCGCCTGTTTTTCGATAATCAGGATAAACGCAATTATCTGAGTCTGTGGATCGGGACTGGTGCAATTTTCGTTGCCATGCTGAGTTATCTTGCGCCTTTATTTCTGCTCCCGGTATTCGGAATCTTGTTTTTTGTTCCCCTGGTCCCGTTATTTGTAAAAGAATCCAGGATATTACCAGCCTTTGGCGGGATCTATGCCGCATTTCCCGTTGCAGCGCTTGTTCTGTTTCGCAATGACCCTCAACATGGGCTATGGGCCATTATCTGGATTTTCGGAATAGTCTGGGCAACGGATATTGCCGCCTATTTCACGGGCAAGAGCATAGGAGGGCCAAAACTCTCGCCGCGGTGGTCACCCAACAAGACCTGGTCGGGGCTGCTGGGCGGGGTTGGCGCTGCTGCACTGACCGGAGCTTTTGTGGCGTTTGCTCTTGGAAATACATCGGTCCCCATACTTGCTGCCCTGAGCGGCGGGCTGGCAATTGTTGCGCAAATTGGTGATATTTTCGAATCAAGCCTCAAGCGACGGGCCGGCGTAAAAGACAGCAGCCAGATCATTCCCGGTCATGGCGGTGTGATGGACCGCCTTGACGGGCTGATAGCAGCTTCCAGCCTTGCTCTTGCCATCGGGATAATGCGCGGCGGGATGCATGCCGCAAAAGGGGTTTTGATATGGTAAAGAGAGCGCATGTTTTGCAAGAGCCTGACGGGATAATGCCCCGGCGAATCAATATCTTGGGTTCAACCGGTTCCATTGGCCTGAATACGCTCGACCTGATCCGGCGCAATGCTGACCGCTTTACCATAGGCGCGCTCACCGCCAATTCCTCGGTTGAGGCTCTGGCCGGACAAGCCAGGGAATTGCATCCCGAACTTGCCGTGGTGGCCGATGAGAAGCTGTATCAGGATCTTAAATCTGCCCTGGCCGGAACGGGAGTTAGGGTAGCTGCCGGGCGATCAGGGATGCTTGAAGCGGCAGATTTGCCGGCTGACTGGACCATGGCCGCCATTGTCGGCGCTGCGGGTCTTGAGCCAACATTAAAAACCATGAACAAAACGGCCTCCATCGGGCTGGCCAACAAGGAGTGCCTGGTTTCGGCCGGGGATTTGTTCATGAGCGAGATCGAGCGAACAAAAACAACCTTGTTACCGGTTGATTCTGAACATAGCGCCATATTTCAGGTTCTTGATTTTGAACGTCTTGAGCAGGTTGAGCGCATTGTACTGACCGCTTCGGGGGGGCCGTTCCGGGGATGGCCGCTGGACCGGCTGGAAACCGCGAGCCCGGCACAGGCGCTGAACCATCCCAATTGGGATATGGGCGCCAAGATCACCATCGATTCGGCCACCATGATGAACAAGGGGCTGGAACTTATCGAGGCGCATTACCTGTTTCCGGTTGGAACTGATCGCATAGAGGTGGTGGTGCATCCACAATCCATCATTCATTCTTTTGTTGAATATACCGACAGTTCCATCCTTGCCCAGATGGGCATGCCGGATATGCGCACGCCAATAGCCTGCGCCCTGGCCTGGCCCGAACGGATGAATACGCCAGTCCCCCGGCTTGATCTTGCCGCCATCGGCAAGCTGACATTTGAAGCCCCCGATGAGCGGCGTTTCCCGGCGCTCAGGCTGGCTCGCGAGGCCTTGCAAACCGGCAATGGCGCACCGACGATCATGAATGCCGCCAATGAAATCGCCGTTACCGCTTTTATTGCCGGCCAATTGACCTATCTTAATATTGCCAGACTTGTGGAAGATACACTCGAAGCAGCTACACGGCGCGGGATACTCTGCTGCCCGATGAGCCTGGATGAAGTGATGGAACTTGACGGCATGGGCCGTCATGTGGCCCGGGAGTTGTTGGCCGGGCGTAAAGGATAAAAATATGGATCTTGTTTCTCTGGCGGCCAGCTTCTTTTCCTATGCGGCGCCATTTGTCTTTGTTCTGTCAATCGTTGTGTTTTTTCACGAGCTTGGCCATTTTCAAGTGGCCCGTTGGTGCGGCGTTAACGTGGATGTCTTTTCCATCGGTTTCGGGCCTGAAATTTTTGGCCGCAACGACCGGCATGGCACGCGCTGGAAAGTGTGCTGGATTCCCCTTGGCGGCTATGTCAAGTTCAGCGGCGATGACAACGCCGCCAGCACACCGGACAGGGAGCAGCTTGAATCCTTGAGCAAGGAAGAGCGCGCGGGAAATTTCCATTTCAAGCCGCTATGGCAAAGGGCCGCTGTAGTTGCGGCGGGGCCAATTGCCAATTTCGTCTTGGCCGTGGTCATTTTTGCCTTTATTTTTTCCGTTATTGGCCGGGTCGACACATCCGCCCGGGTTGATGCCATTTCCCCCGGCAGCGCAGCTCAGGAAGCTGGTTTTCAGGCCGGTGATATTGTGCGTTCCATAAACGGAGCAACTATCGACAGCTTTTCGGATATGCAGCGCATCGTCAGCTCAAGCGCCGGGAAGAAACTCAGCTTTGTCGTTCAACGCGGCGAATCGCAAATTACCCTTGAGGCGACTCCGAAGCTGAAAGAAATGACAGATCGCTTTGGCAACAAGCACCGGATCGGGTTATTGGGGATTTCGCGCAAAATGGCTGCCGAGGACCGGCAGCTCAAGCGCGCCAATCCGCTTGAGGCCGTATGGCTTGGGGTGCGCGAGGTCTATTTTGTCATAGACCGCACCTTTTCCTATCTAGGCGATGTCATTATCGGGCGCGAAAAGGCAGACCAACTGGGCGGACCGCTCAGAATTGCCCAGATTTCCGGACAGGTTGCCTCCATCGGTTTTGCAGCCCTGGTCAACCTGGCCGCGATTCTCTCGGTCAGCATCGGCCTGATTAACCTGTTTCCGGTTCCCATGCTGGATGGCGGACATTTGCTGTTTTATGCAATTGAGGCGGTTCGGGGCAAACCACTTAGCGAACGCATGCAGGAATATGGTTATCGTATTGGACTGGCTCTGGTTTTAATGTTGATGGTGTTTGCAACATGGAATGACATTGTGAATATTAATTGGTTCGGATAGCTGTCTTATCTGTTTGCAAACGCGCAAAAAAAAGGTAGAACAACTAGGTGATCCTGGGGATGGCCAGAATAAAAGACGCAGATGTGGGGTTTCATGAGTATTTTGAATTGGGGACGGGGATTGTTCGCGCTGGCTGCCCTTGCAGCCGTGACGATTTTTTCAGCCCCGGAAATTTTCGTATCAATAGCGCAGGCCCAATCAATGCGGGGTATTATCCGCAGTATTGATGTTCAGGGGAACCGGCGTATCGAGGATGAGTCCGTTCGCTCCTATATGAAAATCTCGCCCGGGCAACGCTATGACGCCCGGCTGGTTGACGAATCCCTGAAAGCCCTTTTCGCTACCGGCCTTTTCTCTGACGTTACCATCCGGCGCCGCGGTTCTGCGCTGGTCGTCAAGGTGGTTGAAAACCCGATCATCAACAGGGTGGCGTTCGAGGGGAATCGCAAACTCAAGGACAAGGATCTCAAGGCCATTATCGAGATGCGCCCGCGCACGGTGTTTACCCGCGCCAAGGTGCAAAGCGATGTCCGCCGGATTTCCGAGCAATATCGCCGCAGCGGCAGGTTTACAGCTCATGTTGAACCCAAGGTGATCCGCCGACCGCAAGACCGGGTTGATCTTGTTTATGAGATCACTGAAGGGCCCGAAACCAATGTGGTGAATATCAATTTCATCGGCAACAAGGCGTTCAGCGACCGCCGTTTGCGTTCTGTTATTTCCACGTCCGAGTATTCCTGGTGGAATTTTCTTTCGGATTCAGACCGGTATGATCCGGATCGCTTGAATTTTGACCGGGAATTGCTGCGCCGGTATTACCTTAAAAAGGGTTATGCGGATTTTCGTGTGATTTCCGCTGTCGCCGAGCTCGACCGGGATCAGAAGAATTTCCTCGTTACCTTCACCGTGGAAGAAGGCGAGCATTACAAATTTGGCGAAGTTGAACTGGATTCGGGGATTAGCGAACTGGATCCGGAGATCCTGCGCCATGAAGTCTCCACGCGTCAGGGGCGCAGCTATGATGCCTCCAAGGTGGATAAAACCATTGAGGGCATTACGCTCGAAGCTGGACGCAAGGGGTTTGCCTTTGCCCAGGTGCGCCCCCGGATTGATAAGGACCCTGAAACCCGGACGATCAATCTGACCTATGTTATTGATGAGGGGCCGCGGGTCTATATCGAGCGGATTAACGTGCGCGGCAATGTGCGAACGCTGGACCGTGTCATTCGGCGCGAATTCCGCCTGGCGGAAGGTGACGCCTATAACCGGACATTGGTGGACAAGGCCCGCAAGAAACTTCTGGGGCTGAATTTCTTCAAGAAAGTCGATATTACGACCGAACTTGGCTCGGCGGCGGACAAGGTCATCATCAATGTTGATGTCGAGGAAAAATCAACAGGTGAGTTGTCCCTGGGTGTTGGGTATTCGACCACGGATGCGGTGGTTGGCGATATTTCCCTCACCGAACGCAACCTGATGGGGCGTGGACAATATTTGCGCTTGTCCACATCATTGAGCGTCAAGCGCCAGCAGCTTGATCTGCGCTTTACCGAGCCTTATTTCCTTGGCCGGAATGTTTCGTTCGGCGTGGATATCTATGGCACTGAAACCGACCTGACCAGCAGTTCCAGCGCCGGTTTTAAAAGCCGGCAGATCGGAGCGGGTCTACGCTTTGGTTTCCCGTTATCCGATGATGTATTCCTGAATACCCGGTATTCGCTGACTCAGGAAAGAATTTCTGAATCCTCGCAAGAGATCATCAGTCCGAACCAGACCGATATCAAATCTTCGGTAGGCTATACGCTTTCCTATGATACTCTGGACAATCCGGTCTCCCCGACCGGGGGCTTCAAGCTACAACTGGATCAGGATCTGGCCGGGCTGGGCGGTGATATCGCGTTTGTGCGCACGGTTGCCAAGGCGGTTGCCTATCAAAGCCTGTTTGAAGATGTGATCGGCA
>CAZHLV010000119.1:0-5909 GCA_964533415.1 uncultured Hyphomicrobiales bacterium | reverse complement strand
CAGTGTTTATTGCGCCACAGTGTTTTATTCGAAAACCGTGTGCTGTTTTCAAAATGACACTCCAACCGATAGCAGAGCCCCCGGCGCTTGTACAGGTTTTGCTGCCAGGTGGAAATCACCATCCCCGGTTTTTTCCCCCGCAGGTCAAGTTCATGAGCGGGCGTGCATCACTTCGCGGACATCATCCACCATTTTGCTTCCCAGCGTTTCAACCGTTTGGGACACCTTGCCGGCGCGGTTGTCAAGATCATCACTCATCTGGCCGGTTTCTCCGGCCAGCACCACGACCTTGGAAATCAGTTCATCCGCGGCGGTGGCGCAGGCCGCTGACATCTCGGACATGCGGGCAATTTCATCCACCGTTACGCGCTGCTGGACGACCGCCGAGGAAATTTCCGCCGTGGCCCCGTCCACCGCCGAGACGGTGCTGGAAACTTCCGCAATGGCGGTGGCTACCGAACGGGCAATCTCCTGAATGCGCGCCACCTGATCGGCAATGGAGCCGGTGGCCTTGCCGGTCTGGTTGGCCAACGCTTTTACTTCCGAAGCCACGACGGCAAAGCCCTTGCCCGCTTCGCCGGCCCGTGCCGCCTCGATAGTAGCGTTAAGGGCCAGCAGATTGGTCTGTTCGGCAATGTCCCGGATCAGGGCAACCACTTCATCAATGGATTTTGCCGCATCACCAAGCCGGACAACCGCCTCATCAGCACTGCTCACGCGCTGGGCCGATGAGCGCGACATTTCAGAGGCCTGGTTGACGTTTTCCTCGATGGATTCAATTGCCTGGCGCATCTGTTCCGTGGCCGAGGCGACATGGTTGGCGTGTTCGTTGGTTTCGGTGATCGCCCCGGCCGCCTCTTCCATGCGATCCCTCGTTTCCACCGCCGTTTCCCGCAGCCGCCCGACTATCGAATTGACTTCCGAGATTTTTTCACCGATCTCGCCAACCGTGTTTTCCATGCCCGTGTGCAGCTTTGCGCCAATTTCGGCTTCTTCGCGTTTCTTGTCTTCTTCGCGTTTAAGGCGTTCTTGCTTGCGCTCGCGTTCTGACTGGCGGCGCAGTTCAATGGAATCGCGAAACGCCATGACATTTTGCGCCAGGCGGCCAATCTCATCCTTGCGGTTTGCTCCCTTGATCTCCACATCTGTATCCCCGTCCGAGAGCCGGGACATGATCTGGATATAGCGCCCCAGCGGAGAGGTAATTAAAAACCGCATCAAAACGGCAATGATTGTGGCGCTCAAAATCGTTACCAGTATGGAGATCACGATCAGGTTTCTTTGTGTGCGGGCTGCCGCCTCGACAGCCTGTTTTTCCGCTTCCTGCCGCCGCTTCTGGGCTTCCTCGGCCTTGATCTTCTCGGCATCCAGCATGGCCGTGGTGGATTTGACCTTGTCGGCAAGGGTCTTTGCAAACTTGCTTTTCAAAATCCTCAGCTCTTTTTTCAAGGGGCTAATCATGTCCATGAGAACAACGTCGAGCAGCCCGTAATAGCCTGTTTCCGGGCCGATCAGGGCGGTAATGCGAATCAGGCCCTCTTCCGGGATCATGGTCAAATGCGGCTTGGCCGTCGTGGCGCCGCTCTTGAGCGTTTGGGAGAGCGCCTTGATATGATTCTCATCGAGATCTTCAGAATCAATATATTCTTCGAGCGTTTCAGCATTGGTGATGTAGCGAAAATCCATCGACCGGACCCCGTGCAGAACTGACAGGTAAACACTGTCCGCCAACATGTACATCTCCCGGTCCTCCGGCGTCAGCGCGCCGAGAATGGCGTCAAGCTGAGAGCCGATAATCCGCATGGCGCCGTTGAGCTCACCAAGCGTTTTGGCGACCTCGTGCTGGATCTTGCTGCTTTTCTTCAGCATCTCCAGCTGATTGTCTGTCTTCAGACGGGCCAGTTCGGACTGGCGGTTGGCGTCGAGTTGTTTGAGCAGGGCCGACTGGAGAGACTGGCTTTCCTTGGCCATATCCTGTGATGATGAACTGGCGAGCGAGGACACGGAATCCAGGGAAACCTTGCTGACCAGAAAACTGGCCACCCCGGAAAGACTAAGCAGAATTACGGTGATCGCTGTAAATTTTACATTCAACCGATTAGCAAAGCTCACGCATTTTCTGGCGCTCATTATCTTGAATCCCCCCTTGAACAAACGGCAAATTGCAGCTTCAAAGTAGGAATATTCCAATAACAATGTTAAAAAACCAGTAACCAAATCTTGGAAAAGACGCAAGGATATCAGACAGTTACACGTAATACGTGAAATATTCAACCGTGGAGTGTTGCGTTAGGCGCTTTCTTGTCAGTTGATATGAAACAGGCTCCTGGCAAGGGGCCAGAGCGGGATCCTTGGACCGTAAAACCAGTTCCCCGCAGGGCAGCTTACCTGCCTGGTGCGCGGGTTATAATCCACGAAGCCCTGAACCATCCGCCCATCGGCATTGGCAAACCCGCGAATGCGCAGCCAGCCTCGTGAAAGCGCCCGCACCGAGCGGATTTCAATGGTGCGGGGAGAAATATGGCGCGAACCAGAGGTGTAGCGCTCGGATTCATCACGCTCTACGGCCCGGCAATGGCGCGAGATGATGTCCTGGAACATCGCATCGCTATAGCGTTTTCCCGCCTCGGCAGGCAGGCTCATGGTAACAAGAAGGGCAAAACACGCAAGCAGGGCGGTTTTCATGGGGAAACTTCCTTTCAGGGCCTTGCCCGTCAATAGGCGCGGTCTTCAAACACCCGGTCAATATCGCCTTTCCATTCGCCATGATACTTGGCCAGCAATATATCCGCCGGGGTTTGACCGGTTTCGACAATATCATCCAGGCCATTCAGAAAATGCGTTTCATCTGCACCTTTCTGGTCCAGCCTTTGGCGTGCCTTGAGCCCGCACCGTGAGATTTCAAGCGCCTGGCGCGCCAGTTCCTGAACGTTAGTTTGCCGAAATGGCGTTTTTAAGGCCGTACGCGGAACATTACGGCGCAAATTCTCGCGTTCTTCCGCGCTCCAGCTCCGAATCATTTCATAAGCGTCATTGAGCGCTGCCGGATCATAGAGCAGGCCGGTCCAGAACGCCGGCAGGGCGCAGATGCTGCGCCACGGGCCGCCATCGGCCCCGCGCATTTCCATGTAACGTTTCAGCCGCACCTCCGGGAACAAGGTGGTCAGGTGATCCTCCCAGTTTTGGTATGTCGGCAGCGCGCCTTCAAAGCCGGGCAGCTTTCCGGCCAGGAAATCCTTGAAGGAGTGTCCGGAAACATCGTGATATTGACCATCGCGATAGACAAAATACATCGGCACTTCAAGCGCGTAATCCACGTAACGCTCAAAGCCCATGCCTGCTTCAAAGGCAAAGGGCAACATGCCGGTGCGATCCTTGTCTGTGTCCTGCCAGATTTGCGAACGGTAGGAAAGATAGCCGTTCGGCTTGCCATCGGTGAAGGGCGAATTGGCGAAAATCGCCGTGGCCACCGGTTGCAGCGCCAGCGAGACCCGCAGCTTTTTGACCATGTCGGATTCAGAGGCAAAGTCAAGATTGACCTGCACCGTGGCCGAGCGGAACATCATGTCAAGGCCAAGATTGCCCACCTTGGGCATGTAGGCCTTCATGATCTGGTAGCGCCCCTTGGGCATTACCGGGGTTTCCTCGCGGGTCCATTTGGGCGAAAAGCCAAGCCCCAGAAAAGCAATGCCCAGCTTTTCGCAATCATCCTGGAGTTGTCCGAAATGCGCATGCACCTCCTCGCAGGTCTGGTGCAAATTCTCCAGCGGCGCACCGGAAAGCTCGAACTGCCCGCCCGGCTCCAGGGTGATGCTTGAGCCGGGGCAGCATTGCGGCGCGCCAAGGGCGATCAGGTTTTCCCCTTCAAATACCGGCTTCCAGCCAAAATCCAGCAAGCCCTCCATTACCGCCCGCACGCCCCGTTCGCCGCCATAGGGCAAAGGTTCCAGCGTATCGGTCAGAAAGCCGAATTTTTCATGCTCCGTGCCGATGCGCCAGCCGGCGGGCGGCTTGCAGCCTTTTTCCATCCATGCCGCCAGTTCATCGCGGTTTTCGATCACCGGCTCATTCGCGTTGGTCGTGTTCATTCCCCGCCTTTCAATTGTCAAAACGGCTGGTTGGCGTCACCGCGCCTGTAACTTGCCCAGACATGGTCCCGCAAGGCGCGCTTGTAAAGCATTAAAGCACATCAAATTGTTTTGTCTTGATGTGAAGACCAGTCTCCGGCCATGGCCTGGACCAGCGCCAGCGCCGCCACCGCCGCGGTATCGGCGCGCAGGATACGCGGCCCCAGCGAAATGGAAGTAACAAAGGGCGCGGACCGCAATCGCTCGCGCTCATCCGCGCTGAACCCGCCTTCCGGCCCGATAATCACCGCCAGGGGCCGCCCGCGCAGGCTCTTGAGGGGTTGGGTCGGGTCAGCAGATGGCGCAGTCTCATCACAAAACACAAGAGCCCGCGTCTTGTCCCAACCGTCCATCATCTCGTCAAACCCTTGCAGCGCGTCGATCTGCGGCAGGTTCAGGAGATTGCACTGCTCGGCGGCCTCTATGGCGTTGGCGCGCATCCGCTCCGCCTTGACCCGCCGCGCCATGGTAAACCGGGTGAGTACCGGGCGCAGGCGGCTTGCGCCCATCTCCGTGGCCTTTTGCACCATGTAGTCAAGCCGCGCCTTTTTCAGTGGTGCAAACAGGTAATGCAGATCAGCCGGTTCATCTTGCGGGCGGGTTTGTTCCCGCGGCAACAAGATGCAGGCCTTGCGGTCAATCTTTTCGATCACCGCCCGCCATTCCCCGTCAATCCCGTTAAACAGCAAGATATCCGCCCCCTTGCTGAGCCGCAGCACGTTGCGCAGATAGTTGTTTTGCGCCGCCGGGCAGGCGAGGGATTCGCCCGGTCCAAGCCGGTTTTGGAGAAAAAGCCGCTGCGTCATGTTTTGTTGATCCACCTGATTGTACCTTGCGCCCCGATTTGATAAACCCTTTGGCAGTGTCACCGCAAGGCACATGGGGAATCCGGCGAATATGGCAGACACACAACATACAGCAAATAGCAGCAGCGGGGCAATTGCCGATGCGGTTGCAGGCAACTGGGTTGATCGCCTGGCGCCACGGCCCTTGCGGCCCTATCTGAAGCTGGCGCGGCTAGACCGCCCCATCGGCTGGTGGCTGCTCATGTGGCCCTGCTGGTGGTCAGCCGCCCTTGCGGGGCAGCATCTGGGCATTTTCCCGCCGCTCTGGATATTCGGGCTCTTTGCCCTTGGCGCCATTGTCATGCGGGCGGCGGGTTGCACCTTCAACGACATCACCGACCGTGATATCGATGGTCGGGTCGAGCGCACCAGCAACCGCCCCCTGCCCAGCGGGCAGGTGAGCCTGAAACAGGCCTATGGTTTTTTGGGGCTGTTATGCCTGCTTGGCCTTCTGGTTCTTGTGCAGTTCAACGCCTTTACCATCGGGCTGGGCATATCCTCTCTGGGGCTGGTAATTATCTACCCCTTCATGAAACGCATCACCTATTGGCCGCAGCTCTTCCTCGGCCTGGCCTTCAACTGGGGGGCGCTGGTGGGCTGGAGCGCCATGACCGGCCATCTGCACCCGGCGGCCCTGGCGCTTTATGTGGGCGGCATCGCCTGGACCATCGGTTATGACACCATCTATGCCCATATGGACAAGGAGGACGACCTTCTCGCCGGGGTCAAGTCAACCGCTCTTCGTTTTGGCGAGAATACCCATGTCTGGATCACCGGCTTCTACACCGCAGCCGCTTTGAGCTTCGCCGCCGCGCTGTGGCTGGCCGGCGCGGGGGTATGGTCATGGGCCGGCCTGGCCGCCATGACGGCGCATCTGGGATGGCAGCTTAAACGTCTCGACACCGCCAATACCCCGCTTTGTCTTCACCTGTTCCGC
>CAZHLV010000118.1:0-8313 GCA_964533415.1 uncultured Hyphomicrobiales bacterium | reverse complement strand
TCGAAAACCGTGTGCTGTTTTCAAAATGACACTCCAACCGATAGCAGAGCCTCCGGCGCTTGTACAGGTTTTGCTACCAGCTCCACAGGGCAATCGCATGAAATATACCGCGAAGTTCCGTAGTTTTCGGTCGTCATTCCTGCGGAGGCAGGGATCCAAGCCGGGTGTCCAGAGATTATAGATATCCCTTTTTGGATTCCTGCCGCCGCAGGAATGACGGTTTTGTTTGGCCTGTTAGGCTAAAAAATACTGATTAAACAGATGGTTATTCGGTTCGCTCATGTAATTTGTATCTTTCTTGAGGTTCACCCGATTGCCCTGGGAGGCGGTTGCCATAATATGGGCAATTTTTATCTCTACTGCAGCAATGGAGATAATTTTATTATGTCAGGCCACACAGTATTAACTCAAAGAACAGGTGAGGTTTGACCGGAATTCCTGGGAGGCTGTAATATCGGGTTGGGTTGGGAGGAGTGTTCATGGGCGCATGAATGCTGAGCCAGTGGAGTAGGAGCCTTGAGCCAGACGAGAAATTCGGATGCGATGCAGGGAAGCCAGAATTTGGGGAATTGGGACGAGAGATCACGGGGCGCACCACGTCTCGACAAGATCGCGGAAACTCTGGAGGAAATGTATACCAGAGGGCGGGAGCCAGAGATCGGCAATGCTTTTGCCAGTTCTTCAGGCCTGGCGCCGGCGGGGCATGCTGTTTCCGGGCATATGGGCTTGGACCATGAATGGGCAGGAAGTTCGCGCCAATCCATTAATGCCATGTTGAACTCAATGGCCATCTCGGAGCGGGAAAAAGTGTCTTCTGAATATGACTGGTATGAGCATGATGAAATCCCGATGCGCAAAAGCCGGGCGGGGGTTTTTATCGGTATTCTCGTGGGGTTTGTTACGGTTGGCATTGCCGGGTACGGGTTTTATATACTTGGCCAAAAAGAAGCCGTGCTGGGGTCTCCAGAGGTTGTGGTTGCGGAAATGAGCCGGGGTGTTGCGGTGTCAGGGGAAGCTGCGCCAAAGGAACCCCCTGGCGGGGACTTGGCGCTTGGCAAGGATTTAAGCCGCATTGCGGATGGGGAAAAGGCGCATCTTTTCGCAGAACCCGATTCAACCGGTGACACGGCGCCGGCAGGGGTGGATTCCGCGGCCAGTCTGAAAATCGATTTGCAGCCTGCCGAGGCTCTGAAAGAGGTCTTGTCTGATTCCGGGCAAGCCGGGCGTGGAGGCGCCAAGGCAGATGATGCTGCCAAGGGGGGGGATGAGCCTGGAGCGGTGAAAAGGAGCGGCGCAGATGTGGCGCCTGCATCAGCGGCAAGAGATGTCTCCCGGGCGCCAGATGTGAAATCACCAAATCAGGATGAGAGTGGGAAGAGTGTTGCCGGGGATAATCCTGGTTCTCCGGTAAAGGCCCCAGCGGTTTCTCAACCGGCGGGCTTTCAAAACGGTCCGATGGTCCCGGCCAAACCCCCGGCCAAACTGGCTGAAATACCGAAGGTTGCGGGTAAAAACGCGGGGCTTTCAAAAGAGCCTGGCGCGGCCTCTCCAAAAACTTCAGCGGAGGTGAGCAAGGCCCCGGTTACTGTGCCGGCGGGAAAGCCCGTTGTACAGGGGGCAGGACTTGAGTCGCTCGATTCCCTGTCAAAATCCGTTGTTCTGGCCATTGTGGCGCTTGGCAAACCGTCGAAAGCTTCCACGCCGGGCGAGAATCCGGCTGCCGTGTTGCGTGATCGTATGATGCAACTGGTGGCGGAATCGAGCAAACAGGGTAAACCCCTGGAAGATGTTGAGTTGATGCTTGAACATGCGCTGGCGGGAGTTCCGACCGGGACTATCCCGGATGTTTTGAAAGATGTGCAAGGCAAGGTGAATGTGAAGATGCTGCTTTCTTCCCTGTCACCGGTGCAAACAACGCGTTAACCATTATTTAAGGATTTGTTTGTGCCAAAATCGGGGATTGACCATAATGAGGGCGGCGGAGCCGGGCGAGTTTGTCGTGGTCCATCCTGACCTGTTTGGGCAGGCAGGGGTAAGCCCGGTCAGGTAGAGTGAGAGTTCTTTGAGTAAAATTGCGTCACCAGGAATCGTGTTGGGCTGTTGCGCCATGCTTTTTATGGCCATGGGGTATTTGTGTCTCAATTTTGCCGCAGAAGCACGCGGCACCCGGGCTGAGAATATCATTCGCATCAATAATGGCACCGTGGGGGTGATTTCCGGGGCTTTTGGCGGTACGTATCTGCGCATTGCGGCGGATCTGGCTGTTGTTCTCAATGATGGCGAGAGCCTGCGCATCCTGCCTATCGTGGGGCAGGGGTCGTTGCAGAATATCGATGATATCCTCTACCTGAAGGGGATTGACGTGGGGATCGTGCAGTCGGATGTGCTGGCCTATATCAAGGCGAATAAAATTCATCCGAAAATCAATTCGCGGATCAATTATATCGCCAAGCTGTTCAATCAGGAGCTTCATGTTGTGGCGGGGCCGGGTATCCGTTCCTTGCAGGACCTGGAAGGGCGCAAGGTCAGTCTTGGTGTTACCGGGAGCGGGGCTTCGATAACCGCGCCGGTGGTCTTTGAAACCCTGGGGGTTACGATCAGGCCGGTTCATTTTGATCCGGCCCTGGCGCTGGACAAGGTCAAAAAAGGCGAGATTGCCGCAGCGGTTTTCGTGACCGGGAAGCCGGCCGATGCAATTTTGTCCATAAAACCCGGGGAGGGGCTTCATTTGCTCACCGTGGATTATGCAAAACCGCTTCGCGAGGCTTATCTTCCGGCGTCTTTTACGCATCTTGATTATCCTAATCTTGTTCCCAAGGGGGTGAGCGTGCGCTCCATATCGGTGGATACGGTGCTGGCGGTTTATAAATGGACAAAGAAATCTGGCCGTTACTTCAAGGTCGTGCGGTTCATCGAGGCTTTTTTTGCCAAGCGTAATGAATTGAAACAACCACCGCGCCATGAAAAATGGCGGGAAATGAGCATTGCCGCCACCGTGCCGGGCTGGGAGCGGTTTAAACCTGCGCAGCGCATTCTGGAAAGCGTTTTGAAAACCCGGCAAATGGCGGTGAAAACGAAATGAAACAGGGCAGGACCATGAAACCGGCAGCGTAGATCTTGGCAAGAACAACAGATCTGGCCCCTGATCGTGCGGACAGGGCGCGGGTCAGGAGCCGCCGGAAAAGAGTTTGAGAGTTTAAGTGGAGTTTGGCTATGGACAAGACCCGAAAACAGACAAGGGATGCGAAATCGTCTCCCCGGAAAACGGGTAGCGTTAAGAAATCACGACCGGCAAACGAGGCCGAACCGGCCAAAGGCAAAACCACTCGCAAATCCACATCGTCAAAGGTAAAAAGCGCCGCCCGCAAGGGAAACAAGGATGAAAAAATGACACCATCGAAATTGCTTTCAAAGGATATCGAAAATCAAAGCAATATTTTCACCCTGCCCCAGAACAAGGGTGAATTCCCTGCCGGAGACACGGATACTGAAGCTGCTGTGGACCCGATTGAGGAGGAAAACCTCAGGGCGTTGCTCCTGGATTTGAGAAAAGACATTACTGCCTTGAAAGCCGAGCAGGATGAGGCTGAAAGCGCGCCTGAAGATGGTGAGGCGCATTTATACGATCTTCTGGCCTCCCTGAAGGAGGATATCAAAGTACTCAAGGTCGAGCAAAAGGAGACGGCGGCGCCCAGTGAAGAAGCGCAGATGTTTGCCATGCTCAATGAACTGAAGAATGATATCCAGGAATTGAAGGCGGAGAGCGAACCGGTGCGCGCGCCGGAGGGCGAGGAATATATGTTCGGGCTGCTGGCCGAGCTGAAAAATGATATCAAGTCCCTGAAGGAAGAGCATGAAACGCCCGCGGTTCCCGAGGGCGAAGAACATATGTTCGCGCTTCTGGCGGATCTGAAAAATGATATCAATGCCTTGAAGGTGGAGTCTTCCAGCCCGGCAATCCCGGAAGGCGAGGAGCATCTCTTTGGTCTCCTGGCGGATTTGAAAAGCGATATTACCGTGCTCAAGGCCGAGCAAGAGCGCCATGCGGTCCCGGAGGGCGAAGAGCACCTTTATGAACTTCTGGCTGATCTAAAGGGGGATATCAAGGTTCTCAAGGCTGAAACGGCAGCTTCGACACATAGCGAGGAAGAGCATCTTTACGGTATGCTGGCCGAGTTGAAACAGGACATCAACGTTCTCAAGCACGAGCATGATGTAGTTCCGGTTCCGGTTACGCAACCTGCTGTAATTGCGCCGCGGACAAGCGGTTGGGGGTATATGTTTGCCGGGGCCTTGATCGTATTGCTGGTTATCGGCGCCGGTGCGGGGGGGTACTATTTCTCCACTCTCCAGCAGGGTGTGAAAAACAAGATTTCCAGCCCTGCAACGGAAACCCAGATGACGGCAGCAACGCCAACCATAGCGCCGGTTCGTGCGCCGGAGGCCGTTGCGCCGGTGAATGTTGCGGAAACGGCCCCTCGTACTGCCGAACCGGCACCCCCGAAACCTGCGGCTGAAGCTCAGCCCGGGATGCGGGTCGTGTCGGGCAAGCCGGGGGCTGAAATAGATTTGAAAATCAACATGACCGGTGCGGATATCAAACCGGAAACCGCGATTGTGCTGGTTGGTATTCCTGACAACTTTACCCTTTCTGCGGGCAAGCGCACCGAGGAAGGGGAGTGGGTGATGACGGTTTGGGATACCTTGCGCCTTACGCTGACTTCACCGGGGGATTATGCCGGTGAATTTGAAGTGACGGTTTCCTTGATGGATGCCCAGGGGGATTTGACCGAGCGCGAGAAATTCAAGGTGGTGATTGCCGCTCCCGAGGCGCCCGCCCGGGCCAGCGAGGGGGCGATTGCCGCCGCAAAGGCTCCGGCTCCGGTGGTGCAGGCTGCGCCAATTCTGACTACGCCGGAACAAAAGGAACTGATTGACCGGGCCAACCGGCTGATGGATCAGGGGGATGTTGTTTCGGCGCGCAATGTACTCGATTATGCCGTGAGCAGTGGTAGCGCCGAGGCGGCCTTTAAACTGGCGCAAACCTATGATCCTTTCTATCTGGGGCGGATCAAGAGCGTTCTTGGCGTCAGGCCGGATCTCGTGAAGGCAAAGGTTTTGTATTATTTTGCGGCCAGAAAGGGGCATGAAGAGGCCTCAAAACGCCTGGCCGCCTTGAGGAAAGAAGCCGGGGGGGACAAGCCATAAGAAGCCTTGCGCTTTCCGGCAGGGTAACGAATCGCCCCTTACTCATGGTAAGGGATTTGGAAATAAACAGTAATGAACAGTAAATACAGGTATAAAAGCAAAAGGCACGACAATGGCACTTTTTGAATGGGATGACAGCTTCAGTGTCGGTATTGACATGATCGACAAACAACACATGATTTTGGTTCGTGCGATCAATCTCATGGATATGGCGGTGAATGCCAATAGCAGCGATAAATTGCTGGGGGCCATATTTGATACGCTGGCCGATTACACGGATGTCCACTTCAAATATGAAGAAGACCTGTTTGAGACCTATGGGTACCCGGATTCAGAAGCTCATAAACAACAGCATGACGACCTGTTGGGAAAAGTAATTGAACTGAAAACCGAATGGGAGGCGGGTAATACTGAGATCGGCCAGGAAGTTCTGGATTTTCTCGTGGACTGGTTGAAGAACCACATCCTGGGAACCGATCAGGCGTACACGGAATTTCTCGTGGAGCGTATGAAGGTCGCCTGATGGCGGTTTCCCTGTTTTTTACATCCGCTGTAAATAGTTGAATTCCAGCCGGGCGTTTGCGCTGTTGCTGGAATACCCGACGACCCGGCAGGAGCCGCGCTGGCGGATGGGGGCCGCGCCGTAAAGCACGACATGGGTCTGGTTGGCCGGGTTGATGCGGCCCGAGACTTCATAAGCTGCCGGCGGGCAACCGCGGCGAAAGACATAAGCCGTGCCGGACATGGTGTTGCCGGTGCGGTAGCCTTCAAAGAGCACGGTTCCAGGCGAGACGGAAAGACCGGGGCGCGGATTGTAATAGCTTATGCGGCGATATTGGCCCGCAGAATGCCATTGCATTGTCGAGCCGTTATGTGACCACAGGCTTTCGCCCGCGGTTGCCGGAGCTGGCGCATCCACCAGCGAGAACGCCAGCGCCAGTATGCACAGGGCGGTAAGGGTACGGATCATTTGAGCCTCCTTGTATTCTCTCTTGTAATACCGGGCATCCTAACCTGCATCGTGGCAATCTGTAAATCTTCAGGGATTGCGATAGGCTTTTACACCCCTTGTCTTGCTCTTGCTTTTATAGGTGCGTGTTCCAGGGCGGCCACCTTGCGAGCGCGGGGCGGAAGACTGGCGGGTGAGCGGGTTGTTGGCAAGAAGAAGCTCGGTGTCGGAAAGCCGCTTGATTTCATCACGCAGCCGGGCGGCCTCTTCGAATTCAAGATTGTCGGCGGCGGCGAGCATGCGTTTTTCCAGGTCATCCATATGGGCTTTCAGGTTATGGCCGACCATGTGGCCGTCTTCGGCAAAACCGGCATCGGGGGTGAAATGGTCCTGCTCATAAACGCTGTCGAGGATATCGCCGATATTCTTGCGCACGGATTCCGGTGTTATGCCATTGGCCTTGTTCCAGGCGGTTTGTTTTTCGCGGCGGCGGGTGGTCTCGGTGGTGGCGCGGTCCATGGAGCCGGTGATCCTGTCAGCGTAAAGGATAACCCGCCCGTCAACATTGCGGGCGGCGCGGCCTATGGTTTGCACCAGCGAAGTTTCCGAGCGTAAAAAACCCTCCTTGTCGGCATCGAGAATGGCAACGAGGGCGCATTCGGGAATGTCGAGGCCTTCGCGCAGCAGGTTGATGCCGATCAGCACGTCAAAAGCCCCAAGGCGCAGGTCGCGGATGATCTCGATGCGTTCCAGCGTGTCGATATCAGAATGCATGTAGCGCACGCGCACACCGGTTTCATGCATGTATTCGGTGAGGTCCTCGGCCATGCGCTTGGTCAGGGTAGTGACCAGAACCCGCTGCCCCCTTGCTGCTGCCTGGCGGCATTCATCGAGAAGATCATCGACCTGGGATGTGGCCGGGCGGATAATGATTTGCGGGTCCACGAGGCCGGTGGGGCGGATGATCTGCTCGGCGAAGACGCCGCCGGTCTGGCCCAGTTCCCACGGGCCCGGTGTGGCGGAAACGCAGATGGTGCTGGTGCGCATGGCGTCCCATTCCTCGAACTTGAGCGGCCGGTTGTCGAGGCAGGATGGCAGGCGGAAACCAAACTCGGCCAGCGTGGTCTTGCGGCGAAAATCACCTTTATACATGGCGCCAAGCTGCGGGATGGTGACATGGCTTTCATCGGTGAAGACGATGGCGTTTTGCGGCAGGTATTCAAACAAGGTGGGGGGCGGCTCACCCGGGGCTCTGCCGGTGAGATAGCGCGAGTAATTCTCGATCCCGGCGCAGGCGCCGGTGGCCTCGATCATCTCCAGGTCAAACATGGTGCGTTGCTCAAGGCGTTGGGCTTCCAGCAGGCGGTCTTCGGCGTTCAGAACGTCCAGGTGCTTGCGCAGCTCGGCCTTGATGCCCTTGATGGCCTGTTGCAGGGTGGGGCGCGGGGTGACGTAATGGGAGTTGGGGTAAATCTTGACCGCATCGAGCCGGGCGGTTTTCTCACCGGTCAGCGGGTCAAACTCGTCAATGCGTTCCACCTCGTCGCCAAACAGCGAGATGCGCCAGGCGCGGTCTTCCAGATGGGCCGGGAAAATCTCGATGGAATCGCCGCGCACCCTGAAGGCGCCGCGCTGGAACGCCATGTCGTTGCGCTGGTATTGCAGGGCCACCAGATCGGCCAGAAGCTGCTGGCGCGGCGTGTCCGCCCCGGTTTTTACGGTAACCGTCATGGTGGAATAGGTTTCCACCGAGCCAATGCCGTAGATGCAGGAGACCGAAGCGACGATAATTACGTCATCACGTTCCAGCAAGGCGCGGGTAGCGGAATGGCGCATGCGGTCGATCTGCTCGTTTACGGCGCTTTCCTTTTCAATATAGGTGTCGGTGCGCGGGACATAGGCCTCGGGCTGGTAATAATCGTAATAGGAGACGAAATACTCCACCGCGTTGTTGGGAAAGAAGTTCCTGAACTCACCGTAAAGCTGGGCGGCGAGGGTTTTGTTGGGGGCCAGAATGAGGGCCGGGCGCTGGGTCTGCTCAATCACCTTGGCCATGGTATAGGTTTTGCCCGAGCCGGTGACGCCGAGCAACACCTGGGTTCGTTCGCCCTCCTCAAGCCCCTTTACAAGATCCGCGATGGCCTCGGGCTGGTCGC
>CAZHLV010000117.1:0-26417 GCA_964533415.1 uncultured Hyphomicrobiales bacterium | reverse complement strand
TTCTTGAGGTTCACCCGATTGCCCTGGGGTTTCCTCTCTATTTACCCATAATTAAGGCCAATGCCGCTAAATTACGGGGTTGCAGCATCAGGAGAGCGCCATGGATATCCGCACCACCTTTTTCGGAGACGCTTCAAACTTTTTTGGACCGCCAACCGGTGATGCCCTGCTTTCTGCCGGGTTGGCCAATGCGGTTGACGCCAATGCGTTGATCGTTGCCAGCTTGCAGCGCGATCTGGACCGTTTGAACGGTTACCGGGTTGATCTGCCCCCCAGCCAGAAAGAAGAACTGGCAAGCCTTCAGGACCAGATTGGCAGGATCAATGAACGGGTGCGCCCCGATGGTACGCTTTCAACCTCGGATGCAGATGAACGGGCCAAGCTCTACCGGGATGCCTACAAGATTCTCGGCAAGGATTACGTTGAAGTCAAGAGCGACAAGGCCTTGAGCGAGTTGATGGAAAAAGTGGACAAGCTGCTGGAACCCAGGCTTCAAGGTGAACAAAAAGCGCGCCTTGAGCGGTTACGCGCCCTGGAAGCCAGCCAGCTTGCGAGTTTTGAGCCGGGTAAAACCAGCGCCTCATCCATCAACTATATCCGCAATATCCAGGCCCAGATTCGTGAACTTACCCCGCCGCGGAAGATGAACCAGCTTTCGGTCACTGAAAAAGCCGACTACAACCGGCTGGTCAACCAGATCAATACAAAAGCCGGGACAGACCTGTTGCTGAACAGCGTGGACCGTGAAAAGGCTGAAAAGATTCAAGAGACGATCAACCAGTTTGGCGGGTAGAGACTTTCATGTTTAACCTGCGCCGGCGCCACCTGGTGCGGAATGGTGGCTGTAGCCTGCGTCTCTTGCCGCCTCATCGGAGCCGAAGCATTTGCCCGCTCCGGCGCTTTTGAGCTTGATGGCCGGATATTCCTTGTCCAGCGGAGTGTAGTAGATTTTTTTTCCACTGCCGGCAATTACGGCCTTGACCGGGCAATGGGGCGTATGGACAGCTTCACCATCGAGACGCTCACCCTTTCGCCACTTGGCGGGGAGGACAAATTCCCCGCGCCACAGGCCCAGCGAGGCGCGCCGGGCCTGTTCTTGCGCCTTCTTGTAATTCTCCGGCGCATTTTCAAGGGCCATGGCATAGCCTTCTTCCAGCAAGATGATGGCGGCGGGTGTGCCGCCCGTGTTGCAGATGATCTGCCGCGGCCCTCCTTTTACCGCCAGAGTGGGAGCCCGATGGCAGTCCGGCGGATCAAAGGCGATGCGCCGGTGAAGCGCACCAGCAGCATCAAGGCCGCAATGCCAGGGGGCCGAACCGTTAAAGCAGACCTGCCCCAGCTCCGGGGTGTCGATGCCGAACAGGTCAAATGAGGTATCGCCGACCTGAACGGTATCGCCGTCGATCACCCTGAAGTTTTGATGATCGCGGCCTGATACGCCTGAAGAGCCAAAAGCCAGCATGACAGCACCCGCGACCAACCCTGCGGAAAGCACCGCCCCCAGGATCAGGTAAGGCCGGGACCGTGTTTCATTTTCCTCTGAACTCATGGGGCTTCACCTTGCCTTTTTCAAAACCTTGCCATCTCATAGAGCAACGCGCACTATCGTTGCTCTATCTCCTTGAGGTCGATCAACTTATCTGCATTCAAGCGATTCCTCTTGAATGCAGGTTGATCTCAAGCAACGCGCACTATCGTTGCTCTATCTCCTTGAGGTCGATCAACTTATCTGCATTCAAGCGATTCCTCTTGAATGCAGGTTGATCTAGTAGCCAGCATCATGGTCATGATGGCCTTATTTGGGCGGATTTTCAAATCCGGTGGCCGTGTAGGTCTTTTTTCCCGATTCATGGGTGGCCTGCATCAAGGTCAGGCGATCGCGGGCGAAAGGGACTCTCGGCAAACGGCTAAAAGCCTTGACCGAACGCCCATCCTTGAGCTTGACCTGCAAAATATATCCCCCCTTGCGCCCTGCCCTGCGGGTAACCTTCACGATCGTCCCTTTCATGGGGGTTTTGGCTATGACCTTGTCAATATTGATGGTCTGCTCATAACCTACAAAGATCAGCAAACCGGCTATGGCAAACGCAACGCCAAGCGCGACCAGGCCGATTTTCAGGCGCTGCATCAGGATCAGGTGGTCAAGGCGTTTTTTAACATCCGGTTTCATGTGGGGCTCCAGATATGCGAAATACGGTACAGATTGAATGCCTAGATCAACGCGCGTTCAAGTGAACGCTCTGTCGTTGCTCTATCTCCTTTAGGTCGATCAACTTGAGGCCGATCAACTTATCTGCATTCAAGCGATTCCGCTTAAACGCAGGTTGATCTAGCCATGAACAAGGTCCTGGTATTGCTGGAATGAACCGATCCAGAACCAGGCCAGCTTGTCATCAGAGGTTTGCACGCCAACGGTCCTGTGCCTGAGGCCAACGCGAAAAGAGAAGATTGGCCGCGAGGGGTGAATTTGCTTGAACCGCAAGGAGGCGTGCGAGGGTTTTTCCTTCCACAGCTTGTAGTTCGATTCCGCCAGTTTCTGGATATCCCGGGGCAGATCGTCGAAAGCAGCCCAGTAACTGTCCTCACGCAGATATTCGCCCGAGGGCAGGGAAATCAGGCTGCGGGAGAGCCGCTTCTCGATCCCTTGATATTCCTTCAGGGCCTTGTCAGATGCCTTTTCCAGCCAATGCTGGGAGGCCTCCGAAGAAACGATCCTGTCCCATTCGTTCTTGTCTTCCACCCGGTCGATAATCTCCCAGGCGATGCGGTCTCTTTCGACCTTGGGCAACCCCATGAGGGCCTCGACAGCCTTGTTGACGATATCACTCATTTTTCAACTCTTTGTTTTGATGTTTTATCATGAACCGGGCTCACGCACCGCGCCAGAACAGGCATATCCCCATAAAGGATATAGCGAGAAGCAATGGCTGCCGGGCGCACCGGTTCGCTGGATTGGCAATATTTGGCTAAACGAGTGGAGATCCGCGCGTATCGGGGAGAAAATGGGCGCCGCGGAAATCCGGCTTGATGCCTGTATTGAAGACCCCGTGCATGTTTTGCGTCAATATGAACACTACCGGTTCCCGGGAAACAAGTATGGCTGCGTGGAGCGTATCATCGCTCACCGGATCATCATTTGACTCGCAGGCAACCGGGCTGGCCTGTCCGCCGGAAAACAGCGCGGCGCTCTGGTTGTTTTTCAACAAGACCTGCCCGAGCAGTACAAATGCACCGAGAAGACAAATCAGAAAGGTTTTGAAACCAGGTTTCATATCCGGCGATAATCCATAGCTATTCCATCAAGCACGGATGCAGTTTAGCATATTTTCAAACAAGCGCGCCCGTTATTTTGCCGCAGTGACGGATATGCAAAACCGGGCGGAAAGAGTTTTCCGCCCGGCTGATTTCCAGACATGACGCAGGGGCCACGTATCATTATCTCAAGATAATACCCTAACGGGCCTTGAGCCAGTTCAGCATGGTATCGGCATCGGAGACCTCAAAAGGGTCGGTAGGGCAGTTATCAGCATAACCCTCCTCGCTGAACATTTTGACGATTTCGCCGTTTTCCACATACATGGAATAACGCCAGCTCCGCATGCCAAAGCCAAGGTTTGACTTGTCCACCAACATGCCCATCTGGCGGGTAAAATCACCATTGCCATCGGGCAGAAGGAAGACATTTTCGGCCCCCTGGTGGCGGCCCCACTGGAACATGACAAAGGCGTCATTCACCGAAAGGCACACGACGGCATCAACGCCCAGCCCCTCGAACTCGTCATAAAGCTCTTCATAGCGCGGCAGATGCGAGGTGGAGCAGGTGGGGGTAAACGCGCCCGGAAGCGCAAACAGCACGACATTCTTGCCCTTGAATACCTCATCACTGGTGAGATCTTTCCACTCATAGGGATTATCACCGCCCAGGGCTTCGTTGCGGATACGGGTTTTGAAGATTACGTCAGGGACATTGTTTCTCATGTCAGTTCTCCTTGTTTGTTCTGAAGCGAAGATAGGCCATTGCAATTAATTTATGAAATGATATATATCACTTGTTCTAATCGATTTTTTCGATGAGGTATTATGCGGCAATTGCCAACCCTGAAACAGTTGCGCTATCTGTGCGTTCTGGCACAGGAGGAACATTTTGGACGCGCAGCGGAAAAATGTTTCGTTACCCAGTCCACCTTGAGCGCCGGGATTGCCGAACTTGAACTTGTCCTCGGCTCGCCGCTGGCCGAACGCACCAAACGCAGTGTCATGCTCACCCCGCTGGGGCTGGAGATTGCCCGGCGCGCCCAGAAACTTCTGCGCGAAACCGAAGATCTGATCGAACTTGCAGCAGCGCAGCGCAACCCGCTCAGCGGGGATTTCCGGCTTGGCGTGATCCCCACGATCGGGCCTTACTTGTTACCGCGCATCCTGCCCGAATTGCACAATGCCTATCCGGATCTGAAACTGTTCCTGAAAGAAGATCAGACCGAGCGCCTGCTGGCGCAGCTTCGCAGCGGAAAGCTCGATGCGGTGTTGCTCGCCCTGCCCTATGAGATGGACGGCATGAACACACGGGTTCTGGCCCGGGACAGTTTCAGCTTTGCCTGTCCCATAAATCACAAACTGGCGGGTAAAAAGAGCGTTTCAAATGACGAGATTGCCGACACGCCGCTCTTGTTGCTTGAAGAAGGTCATTGCCTTCGCGATCACGCCCTGGCCGCCTGTCACCTGGAATCACGCGGCAAACAGGCAAGTTTTGAAGCAACATCCCTGCAAACCCTTGTCCAGATGGTGGCCAGCGGTCTTGGCCAGACCCTGTTGCCGCAACTGGCGCTGGATGCAAAACTTACCGCAGGGTTGGATATGGCGGTTATCCCCCTCACGGACAAAAATGCTACCCGCCAGATCGGCCTCGCCTGGCGCGCCACCTCGCCGCGCCATGAAGACATGCAGTTGCTGGGCGACGTGATCGAGGATGTTCTGGCATGATGTTGCGGCGATTTCTCGCTGGCGCTTGCGCCTTAAGCGGTCACGCTCTGCTGCCGGTCGCGCCCCCTACTCAGGTCCCGGTAATAAACAAGAGAGCGGGCGGCATGGAGATAAAATGAGGCGCGAAAAAACTTCCGGCGCAGATTTTCAGTTCCGTTCCAGCCTTGCCAGCAGGCTTGAGGTGTCCCAGCGGCCACCGCCCATTTGCTGGACTTCGCCGTAGAGCTGGTCGACAAGGGCGGTGACGGGCAATTTTGCGCCGTTTCGCCGGGCTTCATCAAGGCAGATGCCAAAATCCTTGCGCGCCCAGTCCACCGCGAAACCGTGATCGTATTCACCTGCGATCATGGTTTTGTAGCGGTTTTCCATCTGCCAGCTCTGGGCGGCGCCCCTGGAGATCACCTCGATTACCGAAGCGGCGTCAAGACCTGCTGTTTTGGCAAAATGAACGGCTTCGGCCAAGGCCTCGATCAGCCCGGCAATGGCGATCTGGTTGACCATCTTGGTAAGCTGGCCGGAACCTGCCGGCCCCATCAGCCGGACCATGCGGGCATAGCAGTTAATCAGCGGCTCGGCATTTTCAAAATCGGCCTGTTCTCCGCCGGTCATCACCGTGAGGATACCGTTTTGCGCCCCGGCCTGTCCGCCAGAGACGGGTGCATCCAGAAAGCCCAGCCCCTTCTCGCGGGCGGCGGTGTCCAGCTCGCGCGCCAGAAGGGCCGAGGCGGTGGTGTGATCGACGAAAACCGTCCCCTCATCCATCCCGGCAAAAGCTCCGGTTTCACCAAGGGTCACGGCACGGACATCATCGTCATTTCCCACGCAGGCAAAAACAACCTTGGCGCCGACAGCGGCCTCCACCGGGGTCGGGGCGGTTTTGCCGCCATATTCCGCCGCCCAGTTTTGCGCCTTTTCAGCCGTGCGGTTATAGACCGTTACCTCATGCCCCTGCCGGGCCAGATGCCCCGCCATGGGGTAACCCATGACCCCCAGACCTAAAAATGCAACTTTAGTCATGTCATCCCCTTTAATCCGCAATCAATACTTCTTATTTTAATGGCTCTAACTTTCTTGCAGAAATTCAACCGAACATAACAAAAAATACGGGAAAGAAAACATGCCAGATGCCAAAATCGCCGCTCGCATTCCCTCACTGCAAAAACTCGAAGCGGGAACCCAATACTGGTGGTGTTCTTGCGGGCGTTCCAAAAACCAGCCGTTTTGCGATGGCTCTCATGAGGGTACCGGCTTTGAGCCGATGAAATTCACGGTCGAGCAAAGCCGTAACTATGCCCTGTGCCAGTGCAAACACACAAAGAAACCACCATTTTGCGATGGCTCGCACAAGGATTTGCCGGAATAATCCTGCCTTTTCCTCTTATCGAGTTTTTTATCGAACTTTTCAGGTTTAACTGGCGTGAACGCATTTGGACAGGAATGGCGTCCATCCGGCTGAACTGGCGCAGGACATGAAGTTGGACATAAAGCAAGCCTACCTCATCACAGGACACCCCCCTGCTTCCATGAATCAAAAAGTTGAGAATTCCTCACATTAAAGCGTTTCCGGTTTCAACCGAATCAAGGTTAGACTCTAACATATTGTTTTTACATGGATTCTTATTGTAAATCCGGTTCTTACTTTTCCGAGAGGATGCTAAAGTGATTTTTTGCTTTTCCTCACTGAAAAAACAGTTACATTTTCTTCTTCACGATTCTGTGAAAGGAAAGGACAAAAAATGAAGAAAGCTATTTTTGCGGTTGCTCTGAGCGCTGCCCTTGTTGGAGGCGCAAATTTTGCCCTGGCCGCCCAAGGCGGCGTGGATCAGTCCATTGCACCCTGGAGCAAATCGACCCAGTCTTTCAAGGTTAGCCAGTTGTTGCCCAAACTCAAGAACCTCACTGGCAGCAAAACCCGCTCGGATATTATCAAGGTCTGCAACGATTCCAAGATGGCTTGTATCGCCGGGGTTGATACCTGCTGCTCAACCGGCAAGGCCTGCCCATCAGACGGGGTTTGCCCCTAATCATTTCAGGAAAGGCTGTATAGCCTGACCTGTATCGTAAAGACCTTAAAAACGATAGCCCCGGCTGCCATATGAGTAGGTCGGGGCTAGAATTTCCAGTTTTTACTGAATCAAAATTGGTCTCTAACTCCTTGTTTTACCGCGCTTCTTTGAGAGTTTCTCCAGTTTCCGGTAGTTACCTTCATAAAAGACCAGCGGAGCGCCATCATGGCCTTCATGGATGTTGAGAACGCGGGCAAGAAGGATCGTGTGATCGCCGCCATCATCACGGCGAAGGGTTTCGCATTCAAACGTAGCGAGCACCATGTTCATCAACGGGATGCCGCGGGGGCTCAAGGCAAACCCACCGCTCTTTAGCCGGATCTGGCCACTGGCGGCATGGCGGGCCGAAATGGCCTTGCTCCCGGCGTCCAGGATATTGACGCCAAAGCGGTCATTTCTTTCAAAAACATCATGAATACTGGCCGTGCGGCGCAGGCACCAGAGGATAAGCGGCGGGTCGAGAGAAACGGAGACAAAGGAGTTCACCGTAACGCCATAAGCGCATCCTGTCTTGTCCTGAACGCTCATGATGGTGACACCCGTGGAAAAGCGTCCGAGAGCGCCACGCAGGGATTGCGGCGAAAAATCCATTTATTGTAATCTTTCTAAAACTGTTCCAGACCTGCATTTACGCGCTTCTTGCCCGCCTTGCAATGGCCAGATTCACTGCCTATGTGATTATTGTTGCCGCTCAGGCCACCACAGGAGCGTTTTCCCAATGACTTCAAATCCAGCTCGCCAGAGGCTACCGGTTCTTGACCTTTCCATGCAAGACGAGCCGCCCTATGCCTATGATCCGCAAACCCAGCCCGAGCTGTTCAGCGGGGTTATCGGCAAGCGGGTAATCGCGTTTATCATAGATGCGGTGGTGATTACGGTTTTGTGGCTACTGGGCTCGGTGGTGATTTTTATCCTCGGGCTCTTGAGCTTCGGGCTGATCTGGCTGCTATGGGGCATGGCTCTTGTTCTCCTGGTGCTGGGCTATGAGGCGCTGACCCTTGGCGGGCCCTATTCGGCCACGTTCGGGATGCGGATCATGGGGATCGAGATGCGCACGTGGTATGGCGAGCGCCCCGGCGTCTTGCAGGCGGCGGCCCATTCGCTGTTGTTTTATTTCTCGGTCACGCTCACGACGTTCCTGATCCTGCTGGCGCCGCTGTTCAACAGCCGCAAGCGCTGCGTGCATGATTTTTTATGTGGGACCATGTTTATCAATACCCTGAATCAGGGCCTGCACGAAATGGCCTGATCCGGTCAGCGCCGGGTTTGAACAATAATTTTACTTGATTCTTTGGCGTCTATTTCTACACTATAAATTTGGGGATTGGAGAAATCTGGTGACGGAACAGGGAAGAAGCGTACCGCAGTTTTACATGACTGCCCCTTCACCATGCCCATATCTGCCCGACCGGGAGGAACGCAAGTTGTTCACGGTGCTGGCGGGCGAGGATGCCGCGCTTCTCAACAACTCATTGACCAAGGGCGGATTCCGGCGCTCCCAGAACATTGCCTACCAGCCCGCTTGCAAGGGGTGCGAAGCCTGTATCTCGGTGCGTTTGCCGGTAGATGATTTCAATATCTCGCGAAACTTGCGGCGGGTCTGGAAGCATAATCAGGACCTTGACGGCAAGCTGTGCCCGCCGGGGCCGACCTCGGAGCAATATGCCCTGTTCCGGGATTACCTTGACAGCCGCCATTCTGATGGCGGCATGGCGGATATGAACGTGTTCGATTACATGGCCATGGTGGGCGATACCGGCATTGAGACCTGCATTATAGAGTACCGGCCCCGCAGACCGCTCGACGTGGAAGAACAAAGCTACCGCCCTCCTCTATTGGCGGCAGCGCTGACGGATGTGCTTGATGACGGGCTTTCCATGGTGTACTCGTTTTATGTCACCGACGAGCCGGGCCGCAGCCTTGGCACCTACATGATCCTCGACCATATCGAACGGGCGCGCAAGATGGGGCTGCCTTTTGTCTATCTGGGCTATTTCGTCGAAGGCTCGCCCAAGATGCACTATAAATCCCGTTTCATCCCGCAAGAACGTCTTGGTCCCAATGGCTGGGAACGGGCTTGATTCTCTTGTCTCTCTGGCCTGACATGGCTTGATCGCAAAGGAAGGAATACCTATCTTTCGTCTTGTGCTCCTTTTTGCTGCGGCAAGAAGCAAAGCAGCGCCCGGGAGAGGATCCACGACATGCAGATAAAACAGGATTTCTTGGAGCTGATCGGCAATACACCGCTGGTCCGGCTCAAAAAAGCCTCGGAAGCGACGGGCTGCGAGATCCTCGGCAAGGCGGAATTTCTCAATCCGGGCCAGTCGGTCAAGGACCGGGCGGCGCTGTATATTATCCGTGACGCCCTCAAACGCGGCGAGATCCGCCCCGGCGGGTTGATTGTCGAGGGCACGGCGGGCAATACCGGGATAGGCCTGACACTGGTGGGCAATGCACTGGGCTTGCGCTCGGTAATCGTGATTCCCGAGACCCAGTCACAAGAGAAAAAAGACGCCCTGCGGCTGGCTGGCGCAAAGCTGGTTGAAGTTCCCGCCGCGCCTTATAAAAACCCCGATAATTACGTGCGCTATTCGGGCCGCCTGGCCAGGGCCTTGGCGGAAGTTGAAGAAAACGGCGTATTCTGGGCCAACCAGTTTGACAACACGGCCAACCGCACGGCGCATATCGAGACCACCGCGCCGGAGATTTATGCCCAGACGGATGGCAAGATCGACGCCTTCATCTGCGCGGTCGGCACCGGCGGCACGCTGGCCGGTGTGTCGATGGGGCTAAAGGCGCAGGATGAAACCATCCAGATCGGGTTGGCGGACCCCATGGGGGCGGCGCTGTATTCCTATTACACCACCGGTGAGCTGAAATCGTCCGGCTCGTCCATCACCGAAGGAATTGGCCAGGGGCGCATCACGGCAAACCTGCAAGGAGCGGTGATTGACCGGGCTTTCCAGATCCCGGATGAGGAAGCTCTGCGCATCCTGTTTGACCTGGCGGCGCAAGAAGGGTTGTGCCTTGGCGGCTCCAGCGGGGTGAACGTGGCCGGGGCCATGGCGTTGGCGCGCAAGATGGGGCCGGGCCATACCATCGTCACCATATTGGCCGATTATGGCAACCGCTACCAGAGCAAGCTCTATAATCCTGAATTTTTAAAGAGCAAGGCTCTCCCCGTTCCGCCATGGCTGGAACGGGACAAGATCAAGATTCCTGATGTTTTTGAAAAGATTTGAAAAATGACCAGAATGCTATTTGTTGACCAACCTTATTTGCAAGATTGCATGGCCGAGGTTATCGAGGTGAATGACCGGGGCGGGATCATTCTCGACCAGACGGTTTTTTACGCCACCGGCGGCGGGCAACCCGGCGACAGCGGCGTGATGGTGTTGGCTTCGGGCGAGGAAATCCCCATAGCGACAACGGTTTACGGCCCGGACCGGGCGCAAATCATCCATGTCCCGGCAAATCCCGCCCCCCTGCCCCTGGCCGGTGAACGGGTCCGGCTGAAACTCGATTGGGCGCGCCGCCATGCGCATATGCGCATTCATACCGGGCTGCACCTGCTCTCGGCGGTGCTCGACTACCCGGTGACCGGCGGCTCGATTGGCGCGGGCAAGGGGCGGCTTGATTTTGATATCCCCGAGGCCGGGCTGGACAAGGAAGAGATTGCCGCGAAACTGAATGAGCTCATCGCGGCGGATTTGCCGGTTTCGTTCCGCTGGATCAGCGATGAAGAGCTTGATGCCCAGCCGGAGCTGGTCAAGACCATGTCGGTCAAACCACCGCGCGGCGCGGGCCGGGTGCGGCTGGTTTCCATTGAAGGGTGCGACTTGCAGCCTTGCGGCGGCACCCATGTGGCGAAAACCGGTGAAATCGGTCGGTTGGCAGTGCCAAAAATCGAGAAAAAGGGTGGTAAAAACCGCCGCGTCCGCATAGCGTTCGCGCAATAGTTTAAATTGCAGAATCAGGAAGCAAAGATGAGCGAACAGGCCTTGAAACATTTCGTTGAGACCGATTGGCTTAAACAACATCTTGAAGACCCCAACCTGGTCATTCTGGATTGTTCCTGGCACTTTCCCGATGCGGGGGATGCCTGGGAGGAATACAAGGAAGAGCATATTCCCGGCGCCTTGTTTTTTGATATTGACGTGGTTTCCGACACCGGGACAAAACTTCCGCACATGATGCCCAGCGCCGAAAAATTCGCTGAACTGGTGGGGAAAATGGGTATTGATAACGATACGATGATCGTTGTCTATGACACCTATGGCTTTTATTGCGCCGCGGCGCGGGTGTGGTGGATGTTCCGCATCATGGGGGCGAAAAACGTCAAGGTCCTGAATGGCGGCATGCCTAAATGGCTTGACGAGGATGGCCCGGTTGAAGAGGGCGAGCCGCGCCCCGGCGCCCCTCGCCTGTTTGACGCCAAGCTTGATGCAGCGCGCATCTGCACCACCGAGGAGATGGTGGAAATCATGGAAAACCGCTCTGCACAAATCCTTGACGCCCGCTCCCCGGCGCGTTTCATTGGCGAATTGCCTGAGCCAAGGGCCTGTTTGCGCTTTGGTCATATCCCCGGCAGCATCAATGTTTTCTTCAAGGATTTCCTTGAGTTTGACGGTTCCCTTAAACCCCTTGACGAGGTAAGGAAGCGGCTTGAGGACTCGCCGCTCGACTTGAAAAAACCGGTTGTCACCACCTGTGGCTCGGGAGTTACGGCGGCGGTGATGAATATTATCCTGGCCGAGCTGGGAGCGCCGGAGACATCCATGTATGATGGCTCATGGGCGGCGTGGGGCTGTGAAGATAACGACTACCCGGTGGCCATGGGGCCGGCTGATTAAATGGCAAAAACCACGACGACGATAACGACCTGGCTGCAAATGCAGGCCAACCCGCATTTGCATGTGCCGCGCCCGGTGGGGCATTTTGCCCTGATGGCGGCGGTCTCGCCGCCGCTGCATTATTACCGCTATCTTTATGAGGCGGTGGGGCGTGATTATGCCTGGGTGGACCGGTTGCGGCTGAGTGATGAAGAACTGGCGGCAATCATCCATGATGAGGCGGTCGAGATTTATGTCATGTATGCAGACGGTGCGCCGGCGGGCTATTTCGAGCTTGATTTTCGAAACACCGGAGAGGCGGAACTGGCCTATTTTGGCCTGATCCCGGAATTCACCGGGCGGGGGCTTGGCAAGTTCATGCTGGCGCAGGCCATCGAACTGGCGTGGGAAAAGCCGATCAGGCGGCTGTTTGTCCATACCTGCACCATGGACCACCCGGCGGCCCTGCCACTTTACCAGAAATACGGTTTTATACCCTATGCGCAGGACAAAACCGAGGTTGAACTTCCTGAGTAACACGTCATAATAACGGGCGTATTTTTCGGGTCTTCTCTTCCCTGCCGCAGGAGAGCGCCATGAAACGAATATTCTGTTTTGTTATTCTGGCCCTTGGTCTTCACGTCTTTGCAACCAGTTCTCCAGCATTGTCAGGCGCGGCCAGGGACGCAGAAAAAGCCTTGAGCGATGTCGAAGGCAATTTTCGCACTTTCGTGGACAGTGTCGACCAGACGACAGACAAGCTCGACACGCTCATCAACAAACTTTCCACCTCGGAAAAGGCTATTGCAGATGTGCTGGGTCTTCTGGGCAAGGGAGATCCAAAACGGGCCAAACTTCAAAAAGCGTTGCAAAAGATCCGCCAGATCAAGGAGGCAGCGCAACAATATAATGGCCACCTGAAATTATTCAGTAAAAGCGCCGGGCATGTGGGTACGGCCTTTGACCTTTATGACAAGGTTATTGATATGCGGGACCGGGCGGCGCGGCGCAAGGGCGGACCGCTGGCCGGGCAGCTTTCGGTCCTTGCCGATGTCATGGCGGAATATGGCGGCAAGGTTCCGCTCTTGGGGGAGGCCCTGTCCAGCCTGGGGAAGATTACCGGCGGCATGCTGACCGCCACTGACAAGCTGGCCCGTAAAATGGCCGATTTGCGCAAACAGGGCATAATCGGCGTTGGCACCAGTCAGAATATTGATGATCCGCGCTATACCAAGCTGGTGAAGCAGTTTCCCGATGGCAAGTTCCTGACCCTTGTGCCGGCAATCTCGAATTTTGTTTTTGAAAATATTCAAACCGATGACAAGCGTGATTTTATCTGGGATTCTTCACAACAGAAATGGTACGTGGTGAAGGGCGACTTGAGAGCTTCGGCCATTTTTTCCGATGGATTGCTGGCAGGCAAGCGCTTTACGCCTGCGCAGCTTGAACATCTGACCCGGAACAGCGCGGCCATTATCCGCCGCAAGGCAAATGCCCGGCGTTTTCTCAAGATCATGAACTCGCAACATGCCGGATTGAATTATGGCCGCATCATATCCGATATAGATGCCAGATATGGCCAGAATGTCTATTATGACGGGAAAAACCCGGCCTATTTCCTGGCGCGCTATGCCTTTGATGGCAAATATCAAAACGAGGTGCATTTATATGCAGCTGTCTTGTGGGCGCATGCCCTGACAGGCCGGAACAGCCGCGGCTTGGCCCGGACCATTGAAAAGCTGGCGAAAGATGCCGGGGTGGATCTTTATGCCATATTGCCGGAAAATGAAAAGGTAACCCTGCAGGAACGTCTAAAACGGCTAAAAACCAAAACGCCCGGCAACCGCCCCGGTATTTTGCGCCGTTCCAGCCAGACGGCGCAACCTGCAAAACGAATTGGTAAAACGCAAATGGGTCAGCCGGAGCGCCCTTGCATGGTCTGGGCAACCCGGAAAAAATGCCTGATGCGCAAGCGGGTCTGCGTGGAATGGAAAACGGTGCGAAAATGTACCCGTTATAATAGCACGAATTTTTATACCCGGAAATGTATCCGTTGGGATTCTCACCCACTATGCATCAAAAGAAAAAACAAATGCATTCAGCATGAGAGCAATCGCTATTGCAAAAAATGGCGCTGATGGCTTGTTTATCTTGCCTTTTTGAAGTCATCTTTCCCGTTTAACATCCTTCTTGTTTTCCAGGAGGATATCATGAGATTCTTGGTTGTTTTCGCGCTGGCGGCCTTTCTTTCTTCAGCTTTTCCGGGCATGGCTCCGGTTCAGGCTGCCTCTCCTCAGGCCAGGGCCATGGCCCGAACGCTTTCGGCGGCACCGCCTTCGGCCATGCGGGCCAGGAAATATTCACTTCGTACCATCAAGCGGCGGCATGACCTGCGTCGGTATTTGCGCGGGGTGGATATCGACAGTATCAATTTCCGCTTCAATTCGGCGGTTGTTGATCCTTCCGAGGCATGGAAGCTGGCTGATCTGGCCGATGCGTTTCATATTTTACTGCGCCGTAATCCTTACGAGGTGTTTCTCATCGAGGGACATACCGATGCGGTGGGATCGGCGGCCTATAACCAGCGGCTTTCGGAGCGCCGCGCCTGGAACGTGGTGCAGGTTCTGGCGCGCCGCTACGGGGTTCCCTTCCGCGCCATGACGGCTGAAGGGTATGGCGAGCGCTACCTGAAAATCCCGGTTCTCTATGAAGAACGCCGCAACCGCCGGGTCACCGCGCGGCGGCTGACCGATATTCTCTACCGCACCCGCCGGATCATCCCCCCTTCACGGGTGTATTTTCGCGGCAAGCGGCAGTTGTAGTTTCTGCCACCCTACTCCTCCAGCACATCTTTCACCGTTTCAGCGAGTTTCCTGAGGGTGAAGGGCTTGGGCAGGAAGGTGAAGGTTTCCTTTTCATCGAGATTCTTGTCGAAGGCGTCCTCGGCATAACCGGAGATGAAGATGACCTTGAAATCGTTGAGGCGCTTGCGCAATTCGCGCAGCAGGGTCGGGCCGTCCATTTCCGGCATCATGACATCGGAGATGACAAGCGAAATGTCATCATTGCCTTCTCCCACCAGTTCAAGGGCGCTTTCGCCATTTATGGCCTCCAGCACGGTATAGCCGCGGGCCGAAAGGGCTCTGGCGGCAAAGGCGCGCACGGAATCTTCATCTTCCACCAGAAGGATGGTCTCGGAGCCGGTGAGATCCTTGCGGGCGGCCTTTTCTTCCACCGCCTTTGGGGTATCGCCTTGGGTATCCTTGATTTGGGCATCCTTGAAATGGCGCGGCAGGAAAATGCGGAACGTGGTCCCTGCCCCCTCCTCGCTTTCGGGAAAGATGAAGCCGCCGGTCTGCTTGATGATACCGTAAACGGTGGCCAGCCCCAGCCCGGTGCCTTCGCCCACATCCTTGGTGGTATAAAAAGGCTCGAAAATCTTGGCCATCACGTCCTTGCTCATGCCGGATCCGGTGTCGATCACCTCGACACAGACATAATCGCCTTCGGGCATGGGTTTCAGGTCGAGCTTGCGGGCTTCCTCACTGGAGATATTGCGGGTTTTCAGGGTCAAGGTGCCGCCGTCCGGGTTCATGGCATCACGGGCATTCACGGCCAGATTGACGATAACCTGTTCAAACTGGTGCAAATCGATCTTCACCAGCCCCAGGTCGCGGCCATGGACGAGCTTCAGCTCGACCTTGTCGCCAAGCAAACGCCCCAGCATCATGGTGAGGTCGGTAATCACGTCGGTGAGCTGGATGACCTCGGGACGCAGGGTCTGGCGGCGGGAAAAGGCCAGCAACTGCCCCACAAGGGCGGCGGCGCGATTGGCGTTTTGCTTGATGTTGATGATATCCTTGAAGGAGGGATCGGTGGGCTTGTGATTGACCAGAAGCAGGTCGGAAAAGCCGATGATGGCGGTAAGGACATTGTTGAAATCATGGGCCACGCCGCCGGCAAGCTGGCCGATGGCCTGCATTTTCTGGCTCTGGGTGAACTGCATTTCCAGCATGCGTTGCTCGGTGGTGTCGATGGCAAAGACAATCAGCCCGGTGTCTGTTGCGCCATGTTCAGCCGATTGGGAGATTATCATCTGGGCAGTCGCGCCGTTTTCCCCACCGATGCCGACATCCACCGGGGCAAGGCCGCTTGCGCCATTGCGGGCTTTATTGAGGGCCTCGGTCAGGCGCTTGCGGCTCTCGGGCGCGACCAGGTCGGTCAGGGGGCGGTTGGAAATGGTCTGGCCTTCAAAAATCCGGGCAAAGGCGCCGTTTGCCATATCCACGCGCCCGGCCCCGTCCAGCGTGGTAATGCCGATGGGGGCGGTGTTGAAAAAACGCGAGAAACGCGCCTCGGCGGCCTGCTGGATTTCCTCGCTGCCAATACCGGCGCGCCGGTCAAGCACGAGAGAGCGCGATGGCAGGGCCTTGCCATCTTCATCAAACACCACCTTGTGCAGCACCCGCACCGGGCGGTAAGAGCCATCGGCGCGGATAAAATCGATATCGAAACTTGTCGAGGACATACCGCCGCCATCGGGTTTTGAACCGGTCAGCAGATGTACCCCGTCACCGGCGACGATATCTTCCAGCTTCAGGCTGCCGCCGGTCGTGCGGGCCAGATCAATGCCCAGCCATTCAGCAAGGGTGGCGTTGAGATATTGCAGCCGCCCTTGCCCATCGGCGGAGAAAAACCCGGCGGGGGCATGGTCAAGATAATCAATGATGGTCTGCAATTCCTTGAAGACATTCTCCTGGCGTTCGCTTTCGGCGGTGACATCATGAAGGTGCCAGACGCGGCACGACTTGCCCTTGCCATTGGCCATATTGCGAACCGAGATGCGCAGCCAGCTTGGTTCAGCTTCGCCCTCTTGCGTGCGCAGCAGGCGGACATCTTCCTGCCAGGCGATCCCGTCACGCGCGGCGCGGCTGATCCGGTATATGGCGTCGGCAATTTCCGGGTGCGCGGCAAAGGCGCGGTCAACGGGGCGGATTTCCTCGGGGGCCCCTGCCCCGGTGATCGCGGCATAGGCGGCATTGGAATAGAGGATCTTGTTGTTTTTATCGGTAACCAGCAATCCGCCGGGGGCGGTGTCGGCCACGAGCTTGAGCAAATTATCACGCCGCGCCCCGAGCCCGAGATGCAAGACCCCGGCGGCGGCGCCAAAAAGCGCCAGCAGGCCGACAACGGCAAGGACAGCCAGAATCCCCAGCACAACCGGCTCGGCCTGATCCCGTGCGGCAATGGCAAGCCCGACGGCGCTCAGCGCCAGGATCAGGGCCAGGACCAGTATCGGCCACACCCGGCCGCGCGGCCCTGTTTGCGCTTGCATATTTCCCGTTTTCTTGCCGATTGGCCCGCCTGCAATATCTGTATCGCTCATCTTCTGGCTCTTTTGTTTTTCAAGTCAAACCCGTCTGTTTTTTGAACTCTACGCATTGCCGGTGGCGGGAGTTGCCGGATTCGCGTCCTTTTTTCCGGGAAACGAATCAATTTCACGTATTCCGCCGCACGCCCAGTTTACCCTCAAGACGCATGACGTAGCTAATCACTTCGGCAACGGCCTTGTAATGTTCTTCGGGAACCTCCTCATCCACCTCGACACTGGCATGAAGGGCGCGAGCCAGGGGCTTGTTTTCCACGATGGGAATATGATGCTCGCCGGCCAGTTCCCTGATTTTGAGGGCAACATTATCCGCACCCTTGGCCAGGCAGAGCGGGGCCGCCATGCCCGGCTCGTATTTGAGCGCCACGGCGTAATGGGTCGGGTTGGTAATCACCACGGTGGCTTGTGGCACCTGGGCCATCATGCGCTTGCGGCTGCGCTCCATGCGGATCTGCTTGAGCTTGCTCTTGATCGCCGGATCACCTTCCATTTGCTTGTGTTCATCGCGCAGCTCTTTCATGGTCATGCGCTGTTTCTTGAGCCATGTGAAGCGCTGGAACAAGAAATCAAGACCGGCAATGATGGTCATCACCGCCAGCGCCGCCAGCAGGAGCTTGATGGCGTAATGACGCACAAAGGGCAACAACATGGCCGGATCAAAGGAGATTACATCAATAAAACGGGCGCGATCGGGCCAGACCACCATGAACATGACGGCAGACACGATAATCAGCTTGATAATACCCTTGAGGAAATTTACCAGGGACGTGGGGGAAAAAAGCCGTTTGGCTCCCGCCAATGGCGAGATCTTCTCGAATTTCGGCTTCATCCGCTCGGTGGTGAAAACCGGTTTGTGCTGAACCAGGTTACCGGCCAACGCGGCCAGGATCAAAACCCCCATGGGGATAAGCAAAACAACGGCGACCTTCTGGCCCAGCGTGACCAGAAGCGAGAGTATCGCGAAGCCGTCCATGGAATACCCCTGGGCATTCCCCAGAAATATTTTCAAAACCCGGGCCGTTGAAGACGCCATGTTGCCGGAAAACAGCAGGACGATCATGGTCATCGCCAACAGGGCGAACCACATGGTGACTTCCTGGGACTTGGCGACATCACCCTTTTTATGGGCCTCTTCAAGTTTTCGTTGACTTGGTTCTTCTGTTTTTTCGGTTTCGTCCGTATCGGCCATTGTTTTTTCCGATCAAACCAGGAACACGGAGAACGAGGCAACCAGATGATCCAGAAACCACATCATCAAGGCGCTCATCAGGAGCATCAGCAAGGTTAGCCCCAGCAGGATATTAGCCGGCATGGCGACAAAGAAAATCTGCACCTGGGGCATGAGGCGAGACAAGATGCCGATGCCAAGGTAAAAAATCAGCCCGAAAACCAGAAACGGCGCGGTCAACTGCACCCCGACCCGGAAGGAACTGGCAACCGTATTGACGGCTTGCTGGGAAAAATCTCCCAGAGCGGGCAAATCCCCGGGCTTGAACAGCGTGTAGCTGTCTCTCACCGCGGTCAGGAACATGTGGTGGGTATCGGTTACCATGATTAATGTAACAGCAATGACAGACATGAAAGAGCCCAGGATTGCGCCCTGAATACCCTGGGTGGGATCAAAACTCTGGGCATAGGAAAGCCCCATCTGGAAGGACATGGCGGTGCCCGCGACCTGAAGCGCGCTCATGAACAGCCGGGCAATGCCGCCGATGAGCAGCCCGACGATAATCTCACCGCCAACCAGCGGCAAAAGGGCAATGAATGTATCGGGCGCGGGACCATAAAATCCCGAAGCCAGCGGATACATGACAAAGGAAAAGGACAAGCCGACCATCAGGCGCACGCGCGGCGGCACATTGGCGTCACCAAAGGCGGGCAGCAGCATGACGATGGTGCCGATCCGGGAAAACATGAGGATGAACAAGAAGGCCGCCTGGGGCAGGTAGTTGATGGTCATCCCCTAGCCTCCGGCAATGACATGACTGACAACGCGGTCCATCAGACCGGCCATGGAAGAGGCCATGAAAGGCAAGGTCAGGATCAGGGTGAGGAAGATGGCCAGAATCTTGGGAACGAAGACAATGGTCATTTCCTGAATCTGCGTCAGGGCCTGAAAAAGCGCGATCAAAAGACCAACGCCAAGCGCCACCACCATGAGCGGCGCGGATATCTTCAACAGGGTAAAAATGCCGTCATTGGCGATATCGAGAACTTCAGGACCTGTCATAAGCTGTTCCCCGCCGGTCAGATCGGCATTTTCATGATGTCCTGGTAGGCGTTTATCATCCGGTCGCGAACGCTGACCAGGGTCTTCATGGCGATCTCGGCCTCGGCCACCGCGCTGACCACATCCACCACGTCACCCTTGCCGGTGACCTGGGAGATGATCGTTGCATCGGCCTTGTTTCCAGCTTCCGCCGCCCCGTTCAGGCTGTCTTGCAAGACGGTGCTGAAATTGGCCTGAGCGGGATCAGCAGGTTTTGCGCCTTGCGCGGCCCTGGTCATCTGCCCCATCGCGGCGGCGTAGGCCTTGGCGGCCTGTGTTGGATTAATGGTCATGATACATGTCCTTTAAATTCTTCAGGCTTTCAGGATATCCAGGGTGCGGGCCAGCATCTGGCGCGACGAGGTAATCACGTTCAGATTGGCCTCGTAAGAACGCTGGGCCTCGCGCAAATCCACGCTTTCAATCAGCGTATTGACATTGCTGGTCTTCACATAGCCCTTGTCATTCGCCGCCGGGTGGCCGGGATCATATTTCAGACCGAAGGGGCGTTTGTCGAGCTTGTAGCGACCGTTGCGCACCGTGTAGGCCTGCAACACGTCATCAAAACGGTTTTCCACCATGGCGATCCGCCGCCGGTAGGGATCACCGCCCGGTGTCCGGGCCATGGAATTTGCGTTTGCCAGATTCTCGGCAATTATCCGCATTCGCCCCCCCTGGGCCCGCAGCCCGGAAGTCGCAACCTTGATTGCACTGATAAGATCCATGATAATCTCCTTACTAGAGCAACGCGCGTTCAAGTGAACGATCTATCGTTGCCCTATCCCTTGATGCGATCAACTTATCTGCATTCAAGTGATTCCACTTGAACGCAGGTTGATCTAGAGCTCTTCCGGAAAAGTCGAAAACCGGTTTTTCCAGAAGCGCTAATTACCTATGGCCGTGCGCAGGAGCGCCAGCGAGCGGGCATAGAGCGTACTGGCCATCTGGAAATCCATCTGGTTTTCCGTGACCTTCACCATCTGCTCCTCAAGCACGACCCCGTTACCTGAAGGGGTGGTTTCCCAGCCCGGCTCTGTCTTGGTTTCAAACCTGGCGTTTGCATCGCCGGGGGCGGAAATATGCGCCGCATTGGTGCGCTCCAGCGTCACTGCAAAAGGCGATCTTGCCCGGCCTGAAGGGGGCACCTCCATGGCCTTGAGGTCCTGCGCCATGTAACCTGGTGTATTGGCGTTCGCGACATTCTGGGCCAAAATCTTCTGGCGCGCCTGGTGCCATTTCATCTTTGATTTCAAAAGAGACAGGACCGGGATATCGCCTATAGACATTCTCTTCACCTCGCAGAACTTAAAATATCCGGACGGCGGGTCTGAAAACTCACCACCAGAATTATCCATCAGGCAGATTTTGCCGACCAGGAGTTAACAGGTGATTAAGATCTTAAATCTTTGCTAACCATATTTTTCCAGCACATGCGCCCTTGTTAACGGTTTGTTAGGGGTACACCGGGCAAATTTTGCCTGATGGATTTAACTCAACCCCCTTGCGTAGATCACCCGGAGCCATTCCCTTGGACCTTAACCTGACCGACTACTTGCAATATGCCGTTGTCCTGATCTTTGTTCTGGGGCTGATTTTTCTTCTGACCTTGCTGTTGCGCCGGTTTTCCGGGCTGGGCGGGGGGGGACAGGCTCCGTTTTCACGCCGTGCGCGCCGGTTGAAGGTTACCGAGGGTGCCTCGCTTGGTGGCCGGCACCGCCTTGTTCTTGTCCAGCGCGATCATGTGGAGCATTTATTGCTCATTGGCGGGGCAACGGACCTGGTGGTTGAATCGGGAATTACCGCGCCGGCCCTGCCGCAAAACCGGCCTGCCACCGCATTTTCTCCTTCTGATGAGAATAGTCATATCGAGCCTTCCTTTACCGGCGAGACCCAGGATGTATCGCGAGAGCGGGATGATGAGTTGATGAAAAGCAAGGCGCTGCTTGACCGGTTGTCAAAAAGCAAAGGCGAGACATGAGGGTAAAATCCATATCCCCGGTTTCCTGGTGCCTTGCCCTTGCCTTGGGGGGGCTTTGCCTTGCCGGGGCCAGCCCGGCGGCGGCGCAGGCGATCACGCTTGATATCCCGCAAGGCGGCGGGCTTACGGGCCGCGCCTTGCAGCTTGTCGCGCTGATAACGGTTCTTTCTCTTGCGCCATCCATCCTGGTGATGATGACCTCCTTCACCCGGATCGTGATCGTCCTTTCCCTGCTGCGGACCGCCATGGGGGTCCAGCAATCCCCGCCAAACTCGGTCATCATTTCGCTGGCGCTGTTTCTTACCGCCTTTGTCATGGCGCCGGTGCTGCAAAAAAGCTGGGAAGATGGCATCAAGCCTTTGATGGATGAGCAGATTGAACTGTCCGAGGCTTTTGACAAGGCCAGCAAACCGGTACACGGTTTCATGCTGAAATATGTGCGGGAGAAGGATCTGGCGCTGTTTATCGAGCTTTCCAAAACCGAGAAACCGGCAACACCGCAAGAGGTCAAACTTCAGGTCCTGATTCCGGCCTTCATGATTAGCGAGTTGCGGCGCGCCTTCGAGATCGGGTTTTTACTGTTTGTCCCGTTCATCGTCATTGACCTGGTGGTGGCCTCGGTGCTGATGTCCATGGGCATGATGATGCTGCCACCAATCATCATCTCCTTGCCGTTCAAGCTGATTTTCTTTGTCCTGGTGGATGGCTGGCACCTGGTGGCGGGATCCTTAATCAAGAGCTTCTGAAAGACCTGTTTTTTTTCAGGTTCTTGGCAGATCTGCGCCGCCCTTGTCCACATAGCGCTTGCGGTAATCCTTCAAGAATAGGCTCAATGTATCGAGCGAGGCGATCTTGCGGGCCAGATCATTGAAGGCAACCCCGGAGGTATCTAGGGTTTCGGTAATCAGCGAGAAGGCCGCGGCATCGGGACTCCTGGCCATTTTGTCGATGAACTTCTCGCGCAGGCGATCAAGACCAAGCCGGTCATCGGCCAGCGCAAAGGAAATCCCGGCCCGCAGCACATCGAGTCTTTGGCTTTCGCTCAACATCTGGTTGCTTTTCCAGGCCTTGTCCAAAATCCGCTCGATCTGCTCACCGGCGCTTTGCCAGTTGCGGCCTGTCCACAGGGCTTCGGCTTTCAGGCGCTCTACATCCTCGCCCTTCATGGCGCCGAGCAATGCCATCGCTGCATCCACCTGCCCCAGTTCAGCAAGAGCGCGGGCTTCCAGGATATTGCGTTTCCGGGAAATTGATTTGGGCATGACCGATTGCCGCGACTTGCGGATAGCGCGCAGGGCCAGTTCCGGCTTGCGGTCGAGCAAATAGATGTAAGCAAGTTTCGCCGCCACTTGCGCACGCGCGGCGCCGTGCAAGCGGGTTGAAACCTGATGTTCAAGAATTTCTTCTGCCTGGGGCAAAAGATCAACCTTGACCAGCCGATCCGCCAGTTTGCGGATCATGTCATCCCCGAGCCGTCCGGGCGGGGTCAGGGCGGCGTAGTCATAAAACAGGCTGAGAGCTTTCAAAGGCTCCATTTTCTCCGCCATGTTGCGCAAAAACAGCTCCTTGAAAAGACTTTCCATTTCGCTCTGGATAATGCGGGATTCGGGGCGATCAGAAAAACTCTTTACGGCCATCTTCATGGTTTCCAGAGCGCGGCGGTAGTAGAATATCTTGCGGTACAGGCGGCCAAGCAGGTGAAGAACCCGAAGTTCCGTATCATCACCGCGCCACAAGAAGGACAGGCTCTCAAGTTCTTCGATAGCCCCGGTCACGCTCAGCTTGCCGTTGCGCAATTCAAGATCGGCAAGACGGTACCTTGCGGCAACCTCGATTTTGCGCAAGGGGCCATGAATCGCGCGTTTATAGGCATCATTGGCATCCTGAGTACGCCCCAAGGCCTCGTATAACCGCCCCTTGAGCAAGGCTACCCGCGCGGCAAATGGTCCTTTTATGCCAGATGGCATGGCATCGAGTTCAGCGCTGGCCGCCGTTACATCCCCGGTTTCCAAATCCGCCTCCATGGCTGCCAGACGGAAATCCATCTGAATATGGAACGGATATTTGGGAGTTGCGGTTGTAGCTTCGCTAAACAGGCGCCAGGCCGTGTCCCAATCCTTGCGTTTGGCCGCCAATAATGCCCGCCATAACTTGGTGTCGATATCTCCAGCCAGGGCATGAACCCTCAGGTTTTCAAGGGCAATGTCAAAGCGATTGGATAAAATGGCCGCCACGCCGCGCATGGCGTTATATACCGGATCGGCCTTCAGCCCCGGATCGGTTTCAAGCGCAAGATCCAGATTGGCCAGGGCTTCGGGCCCCCATAAACGCCCCAGATAGAGCCGCGCCATTTCCAGCCTGGCCTGCACCTGCTGGCCCTTGTCGTCGGTTCCGGCCATGACTGTGAGATCATCAAGACGCCGGTGAAACTGTATTGGATCAAGGGCGCTCCATTTTGCCAGATCGAGGAAACCGGGCTGCCCGCCCTCGCGTATCGCCTTGCGGCCTGCTGCATATTGCCGGGTGCCGCCACTGGAGATAGTCAACCCCTGGGGACGCGTTATGATAAGCTGATCGTGGTTAAGCCGCACGGTCAGATCATCGGCGTAAGGGCGAAGGGCCACGCCATGCGAGGTTTTAAGGGCAGAAAACTCGACGAATTCCTGATTCTTTATCATGCCGCGCGCCGGGGCTTGAGCCGTAATTACCACCAGACGCTCGTCTAGCTCACGATCTTCAAGCCAGTGGACATGACCGGGAAAATCCAGGTCAACGGTGAATTTCGAATAGCCGTCCTTTCTCAAGCCCCGCTTCAACAGCAGGGGTTGCGCCGGCTTAAGAAGAATATTCCCAATGGTTACAATCCAGTTATTCACCTCGCGCAAAGTTGAAAGAAGCTGCCGGTCCTTGAGCGAAAACCGGACAATCTGGACGTTGGCATTCCGGGTAAGCTCAATATTTTCAACCTTACCCTTCAGTGCCTTCGCGATATTTCCCAGATCCAGCGGATCAGGGCTGTCAAAAACGGCCCAGATAACCCGTGAGCGCTGGAATATGGCGGCGGGGATCTTTTTCTGGAAGGCAAAGGTCAGCTTGACATTTTCCCCGATTCGCTCGGCCTTGACCGGAACCTTGTATTCATTCGGGTTTGCAGGTCTGATTTTCGTATTGGAATTTTCAAGCTTGATAACCACCGGCGTGCCCGGTCTGGCTGGCTGCCGCCGCTTGTTCTTGTTGACCGGAGTGTTTTTCTTCCCTGCAACTGGCGAGCGGGATTTTTCTTGCTCTGGAGATGGGGCAGGTTTTGCTTTTTCGGGTTTTGGCGCCGGGTTTTTTTCTGGTGCTTTCTTGCTTGCCGGCGGCCTGTCGGACGGCTCCCCCAGCGCATAAACCATCTCGGAAGCCATGGGGACTTTCGGGAACAGCGGATCACGCTGGTTTTCTCTCAGCTTGATTATGGGATCAGGGGCTTCGGTTTCCGGCTCCCCGGTTACATCCAGGATATAGTTCACCCCCTCGCGAAAGCCGCGGACATTAGCGATACCCTCAATGGTGACATCTATCCGGGTTGCGTTTTTCACGGGGACATTTTTTGCAGATTTTATAAAGCGCGGTGGATCGGAATTGAGCCGGGAAAGGTCAATATTTGCCAGTTGATCGAATTCCAGCGAGACAACGTTCTTCCGGCGCGTCATGCTGGTGGCCACGGGTACATTCCAGTCAAACACCAGGCGGCTGAAGGTGGGAAGACGGCCAATATGCAAATTCAGCTTGGGAATTTTGGCATTGGCCTTCTTGAGCGCCGCGGCGCGTTTCTTGGCGCGTTCGGCCTGGGCGGCCAGGGCCGCCAGTTCGGCAACGGTTTCAGGAGGCAATCCGGGGGGGAGCCCGGTCCAGTCTGCGGGCAGCAAATCAACAAACAGTTTCTCCCCTGCCCTGATGGTATTCACCTTGATCTTTTGCGCCAGGGCAAGACGGATTGCCTTGCCATCAGGATCAAGCCGCGCAATCAGGACGTAATCGGGAATACGGACATTGACTTTTTCCAGATTGGTGCTGATGGGCTTGTCGAAGGAAAGAACCAGGACACCGCTCTTGATTCGGGCCTTGTAGGCAGGCATCTTCTTGAATGTAAAACGCAGGCGGCCATAACCATCCTCGGTAGAGGCTGCAACCTTGACGAGGTCAGCGGCATAAAGGCGCGATACACCACCTTGAAGGACAAGAAAAGAAGCAAGAAAAAACACGGCAAGTCCCGCTCCGGGCACAGCCGTCCCTTGCCAGAAACCAGCAATTTGGCATCGCATCCGAAGCATTACTCTACATACTTTCCTGCACGTCATGACAGGCGAAAAACAAATCAGCCGCCCGATATTGCAGAAAAGACTAGCCGCGCGAGGTTAAAGCCCTGTTAAGTACGATCCGTAGCAAAAGAATTACCACAGCTTGATGATTGAGGATAAGCGGAACGGGCACCCCATCTTTCGCGACACATTCTGAATCTTTCGCGACACATTCTGATGTGCGATTTTGATGATCTTTGTTTATGGAGATCGTTACGATGGATGTGTTGCTACAAAATGAGCAAAGTTTGTTATCAGCCCGTTGAAAATGTCCTGCTCAACGCAGGGCGTCCAATATTATGACCATGGGGAAAATAGCCGGTTGGCCAAGCCCCTCAGCCAATATGAATATCAGTAAAACGCCATCGGCGGCAAAAAACAGCATGAACAGCGTATTTTTGTCGCTTGCGGCCTGTTTTGGTGTGCCTGAACCTATTATTTGACGCATTACCAGTGAGAGGTTGAACCCGGCCGTGTGCAGAAGGTAACGCTTTTGCAGATTGTCCCGGCCACGCAAGTGAGCCCGCCGCATACCGCCACGATCCAGCACATGAGCGAAG